>JASFPE010000032.1:0-20590 GCA_050116155.1 Desulfobacterales bacterium | reverse complement strand
GGATTTTACTGAACACTTCATTTTTGAGCGATACTCCCTCAACATGCGGTAACTTTCCCTGCAGCATGGCCCACGCCATAGCCATCAAGTAAGGATACGGATGCACGGTTGCCTGTACCTGTTTGCTGCGCTTTAAGAAATCCCGCAGGAGCTGGATACATCGGTTCTTGGAACCCTTTAGAAAATATCCAAAAGCGAGCATGGCCTGTCCCGTGATGACCACCCAGTCATTATGCACATGGGCTGCTTCGCTGACGGCCCGTTCGAGATATTCGATCGCTTCGTCAATCTTGCGAATACTGAGCATAATCGCACCCATATTACCGGCCGCCTGGGATGCCAGATACAGATCGCCCCGATCCAGGCAATGGGTTCGAATGGCGTCCAGCATTCCAAGTCCCTGGGTCACCTGGCCGATTTTCGCGTAACAATAGCCCACAGTAATACCGGCCAGCAGTGGGAATCGCCCCTTGGGATATTTATCGACATCCGGAACTGATTTTTCAAAGGTCTCAATGGCTTCCTTAAATCGTCCCTGCCAGAATAGAAAAAAAGTGCTAAAGGTGGTGGCCGAGCGCAGAAGTTTGGGATCTCCAAGCTCTTTCGCCAGCGACCATCCCTTATCAAAATGCGTCAGGGCGCGCCTGTACTTGGTACGCAGCCATTCATTTTTGGCGATATGCATTTCCAAGAGGGCTTGAAACGGCTGGTTGTTTGAGCGTTTGGCGCGCGCAAGGCCTTCGTTGAGAATATCCAGAACCTTGGCCGTATCATGTCTGGCGGTTGACAACTTGGAATATTTGATGGCGGTTTCGGTAAACACGTGATCGACTTCATCACCGCTTAACCCGCCAAGGTCATTGAGGCATTTGTTATAACATTGAAGCGCTTCTTCGATCTTAAATTGCTTCAGGTGGATATCGCCGGCCTTGGTTAAGATACGACAGCGCTCAATATCATTTTTGATGTTAAGAAGGTGAAAAGACACCGTATGCGTCGCGGTTTCATTGTCCGGCAGGTCGCGCAAGAGAAGGTTGGCGATTTGCTGATGAAATACCTGCTTTTTCGCATGAGAAATATTTCTTTGAAGTCCATCTCTTACATGTCGGTCTGCAAAGCGATACAATCCCGGACCTCGCCGGGAGACTTTTTTTTGTTGCACCGCTCCTTCTAAATCTCCGAGAATCCGGGTGATTCGATATCCCGTCAACTCGGCCAGCCAGTCGACCGAGAAAGTTCCTTCAAAAAGTGATGCCAGCGCGAGCAGCTGAACATCATCCTGGGACTCATGAATGGCACTAGGGGTTGGTTCAATATCGGCTGCCATGGGATGTCTCCTTAGTTCTCGATCCCAGGAGCCTAAGTGAGAATTCAAACGATGTCAAGGAGATTGCACAACATTTTGTGCACGAAGCACAATATATTGTGCATCTAAATCCGGAGAACCGGCGTTATAATTTATATATTATTGTAATAATTAGATATATATGAGTCTCCATCCTTGGCATTTAAATTGCTCCCATTTTTATTAAAACTTATAGGTAAGGTTTCAGGTCTCACGAGTTACGCGTTGCGTGTTGCGAGTTTCGCGTTGCAGGTTGGGACGAGCGGATTCCACAGTTTTCATACATTCTCGTTGTCTTTTTTCTCACCGCGCAACTCGTACCGCGTACCGCGCACCTCGTTGTTAACCTTGAGCCTTTGAACCCTTAAAAAAAGTGAGGTTTCGTATGGCAAACGAATACGATGTCGTCATTGTCGGTTCCGGAATCGGCGGTTGTGGCGCAGCCGCTCTGTTGGCAAAAAATCATGGCAAAAAAGTACTTGTTCTGGAAAAAGCACCGCATATTGGTGGGCGGGTGGCCTCTTACACCGGAAAAGGAGATAAGGTTACCATCGACGGTCGCGAGCTCGACTATCGGGGATTGATGAAATCCCTGGCGGATACCCGCTGCTGGGCCACGCACTGTGAGCCCGATTTAGAGACCATCTTCGAAAAAGGACTGCTGGACGGATATACGTTTGAAAACGGTGGGCACGGTTTGTTCTGGGGCAATAAATCACGTTGTCACCTGCTGTTAGATCACCTCGGGAAACCCGTCGATATGCCGGTGAACAAAGGACTGGGATTCGTGGATTGCCGGGACAACAGCATTTATCAGGTCCAACCAAGGGAACCTTATAAATGGCAAACGGAACAAGGATATCGGGAGACCTTGGCGGCCCTGCGCTCTATGGGTCAGCTGTCGATGGAGGAATGTGCGGCGGCCATGCAAAGCGATGTCCAGACCTGGCTCGAAGAAAGAGGTCTGACCAAAAACGAAGAAGCCTATGACTACATCAAGGTCGTGATGGCCTGCCAGAATGCCATGGCCGAACCGCGCATGGCGCCGGCCGGTGACTTTCTGGGCTACATGGCCATGGCCCGGGATATTAAAATGAACCTGCACAGCGGATCGGTGGCCACCATCGCCGAGCCCGGGTGTATGGCCATACCCCTGGCCATGGAAGAAGCCCTGAATGCGGCCGGCGGTGAGATTCGACGATCCACGCCGGTTGAAGAAATCATCATCGAAGGCGGTAACATTAGAGGGGTCGTCATCCGTTCCCAGGATGGCGGCTACGATGCCATCGAATGCGATACAGTCATCTGCAACATCCCTCCAAAACATATTTTTAATGTTTTGCATCCGCGGCATTTTCCCGCAGACTGGGTGGATCTGCTCCAAAATAAATACTGGTCGGCAGGGCTGCTAACCGGTTATATGGGAATTAAAAACAACATTTGGGAAGAGTTTGGTATCGATGAGCGAAGTTTTATCTGGATGCCCGGCATTATTAAACACGAAGGTTTCATTGGTGCGGTGGACATGGTGATGTGGAGTTTTGCCGCCTGTGCCAAACGGGCACCGGAAGGCAAGCGTGATTTTTGTTTTTCTACCGCCCTGACCGACCAGGAAATGCGCAATCCGAAGAAGGTCGCCCGGGTCATCAATTACTGTATGGATTGGTTTAAAAGGAACTTCAAAGGCTGGGAAGAAAATGTAGAGTTTGTCATTTGGACGCCATCGGATGAAGCCTACGGAAACTGGCGTCCGATCGGCGAAAAACGACCGGCGCTCAGGAGCCCGCATGTGGATGGCTTGTTCTTTGTCGGTGACCAGTATGGTGAGCGCATGTGGGGCGGTGGTGTCGATGGGGCCTCGTTGTGCGCGGTGATGGTGGTAGACGAAATCATGGGAACGGATTTGGAAACCGAATTATATCCACCCTACCACCGCGGTACACCCAAACCGGCAACCAATTGGTAGATTGTCGCAAGTACGCATGTGTCGGGCTCTGATGGGAAGGTTTATGTTTCGTGGATAAATCGAAACGTTAAGTAAAATTTAATATTGAAGATTGAAAGGGGGGAGCATTGAATGGGTTTGATTTCAGCAGCGCAATATAAAGAGAGTTTAAACGATGGCAGAGTGGTATATTACAAAGGCGAAAAGATAGAAAATGTCGCCACCCATCCGGACCTGGGAGTCTGTGCCGACCTGATGGCCATTGATTACGAGATGGCCGAAGACCCCGAATTCAGGGATCTGGCAGTGATCAAAGATCCTGAAAGCGGCAAGGAAATCAGCCGATACTACTACAAACCCCAGAACGCCGAAGATCTGTTAAAGGCCCATGAACTGATCGTCAAAGCCACCGAGCTTGGCGACGGTTACATTCCGCTGGCCCACGACATCGGTGCCGATGCCCTCAATGCCATTAACATCACGGCCAACATGATCGGCAATAAAGATTATATCGATAGGATCGAAAATTACCGTAAAGAGCTTCAAGACAAGGATCTCGCAACCTGCGCCGGGGTTACCTGTGTCAAGGGTGACCGTATGCTGCGGCCATCGGATCCCGGACAGGCCCATCCGGATTTTTACGTCCGTAGAGTCGACCAGAACGACAAAGGCATAATTGTGCGGGGAGCCAAAATCCATATTACCGGCGCCGCCTATTGCAATGACATCCTCGTGCTTCCCTGCCGGGCGATGACGGAAGAGGATGCAGACTATGCGATTTCGTTTGCCATTCCCGCCAACACCAAGGGAATTCGGCAGGTATGCCGACCCTTCCGTGCCCATCTCAGCCCATTGGAATTTCCCAACACCCGGCCGGTTCGGGTGCATACGGATTCTCTGATCGTCTTTGATGATGTGCTGGTTCCATGGGAGCGGGTGTTTCTGTGTGGTGAATGGAAGTTTGCCGCCACTTTGGTTTACAATTTTGCGCTCATGCACCGCCGCACCGGCTGTGCATACCGCATTCCGTTGTCCGAGCAACTTGTCGGTGCAGCCGTGGCCATCGCCGATTACAACGGCATATCCAAGGCTCCTCATGTCAGGGAAAAGATCACCGATCTGGTGATTTACCTGGAAACCCTCAAATCCCTGTCCAAAACCGCCTGCTATGATTTTGTCATTCGCGGTGGGCTGGCGGTACCCAACCCGATTGCCACCAACATGGCCAAATACCACTTTGCGCACTACTATCATGATGTCGTCAAGATCGTCCAGGATCTGGCCGGTGGTCTGGTCGTTACCGCACCGAGTTACAAGGATTATCAATTGCCCGAAATGCAAGCCGACATCGATAAGTATCTACAGGGTGTCAAGGCGACTTCTGCGGAAAACCGGCTGCGCATGTTCGATTTGATTCGCCGAATTACCAGTTCGGATCTTGAAACCATCTGTTTGCATGGTGAGGGTTCCCCGATGGCCGAGCGCATGACCATTTTTATGGAAGCCGGTAAAGTGCTGGCAGAGTGCAAACAGCTGGTTGAGGAAATGGCCGAGGTGACGAAATAAGCCGATACAGCACCATTTTATGTAGAACATTACCCTGCTTGAGTCAAAACTCAATAAGGGGTTATTTGTTATTAGCTTTGATAAATCTACTGTCGAAAATACGTCAGACTGTTGGTAAAGATGTAAATGTATATTTGATATTCTTTCCAATAACGAATAACAAATAACGATTAACTGCTAAATGAGCGATTCTCGCTCATTTGGTAGCTCAGGAGGAAAATCAATGGATACATCTTATCTTTCGCTCGAAGACAAAGTCGCACTGATTACGGGCGGTAGCCGTGGCATTGGAAAAGCCATCGCCCTGGCTTTTGCAGACGCCGGCGCCGATGTGGTGATTGCCAGCCGTAAACTGCCGGATCTGGAAAAAGTGGCTGAGGAAATCAAATCGCTGGGAAGAAAAGCGATTTGTGTTCCAACCCATGTTAAAAAGATGGAAGATCTGGAAAATCTGGTCAACCAGACCATGGACGAGTTCGGCCGCATCGATGTGTTGGTCAACAATGCAGCCACCAATCCGGCCATGGGGCCCATCGTTGACACGGAAGAATCGGTTTACGACCATATCATCGACACCAACCTAAAAGGCTATTTTATGATGTCCAAACTGGTGGGCAAGATCATGCGCGACCAGAAATCCGGCAACATGATCAATGTCTCCTCCGCCGGTGGCGTCAGTCCGGCTGAAGGATTGGGGCCGTACTGCATCAGCAAGGCCGGGATCAATATGCTCACAAAACAGATGGCATTGGAAATGGGGCCCTATAACGTAAGGGTCAATGCCATTGCACCGCGGATCGTCAAAACCGATTTCAGCAAGGCGCTCTGGACCAATGAAAAACTGATGGAACGCGAGTTTAAATTTACCCCACTTAAATGCGTGGCAACACCGCAAGAAATTTCACAAACCGCATTGTATCTGGCGTCAACCGCAACCAACTATATGACCGGCCACGTCCTGGTAATCAACGGAGGTGCGTTCTTTTAAAGTATATTGAGGAAAATCATGTCTCATAATGCCTATGATATTTTGGTAATCGGCTCCGGAATGGGCGGGATGTGTTCCGCCGCCCTGCTTTCCCAGGCGGGATACCGCACGCTAGTGGTGGAGGCACTCCCAAGAATCGGAGGACGATGTTCAACCATTGATTACAAGGGCTTTAAACTGATTACCGGTGTCATCGGTGTTGAGATGGGCGGAAGTGTGGAATCGTTTTTCGAAAACATCGGGGCAACCTTTGATGTCCGTTCTGCCGGTGCACCCCATTATCGCATGGGCACATCCGTGATCGAAGTCCCATCCCAGGGAGGCATGAAATTTTTACTGGAAGCTGCCGGCGGAGGCCCGGTGGAGGTAGAGAAATTGATGGCAGCCATTTCCAAGGCCATGAAATGGAAAGAGCCATCTCCGAATGTGAGCTTGAAGGATTGGATCCACCAGCATTCGACCAACCCGGACATCCTGAAGGTTTTTCAAACCCTTGTTACCGCGACACTGCTGGTAAACATCGAGGAAATCGAAGCCAGAGAGTTTTTTGCTTTTATCAAAACCCTGAGAGGCGTACAACAATTCGGGTATTGTCCAAACGGCAGCATCAGCTTACCGGCTGCCCTGGCCGACATTGTGCAGCGAAGTGAAGGCGCAATCTGGACCCACAGCCGGGTGAAGCGTATCTTATTTGAAGACGGCTTGGTGCGGGGGGCATTGATTCATCAGCACGGTAAGGAAATCAGTGTGTCTGCCTCGGCTGTTATCAGCAACGCCAGCCCCCTGAAAACCGCCGAGTTGATCGGCAGAGAAAATCTCGATTCCGATTACCTCAAAGAGCTTGATTCGACGGCAATCCCGGCCAAGGTGATTTGTTTGCAAATCGCCGCCGAGCAACCCCTGTTTGCGCATAATCATATGCTGGTAACCGGAGCCAGGCGCATCAATGGAATCTATCAACCGACATTGATTTGTCCGGAATGGGCGCCGCCTGGCAAACACCTTATCATCGCCGGCGCATCTCCGGCTTCTTCAGCGGCTCCTTTGGATGCGCAGCAAGAAATCGATCTGTGCCTTGCCGACTTAAGAGATCTTTTTCCCGAATTCGAAAAAAATACGGACATTCTTCTCGCAGGTGCCTATCATGATGACTGGCCGGGGATGCATTCCTGGCCCGGAAGGGACATGCCCCGGAAAACTCCCATCATTAATTTATATAACGTCGGGGACGGGGTCAAATCGTCCGGATATACGGGCCTGCCTGCGGTGGTGCACTCCGGCATTATGGTGGCTGAAGAAATCAAGCAACGATTGAAGCTGCTGGCCTACAGCGGAATTTCACATGGCTCCACGAGTGATAATATTGGAGTTTCGCAACCATCTACGGGCCAGGGGTGATAGAATGTTTTGAAACCATAACTCAAAAGTGCATTAGTATTTTGCTTCTGACAGGGATAAGAAAATGGATCATATTCTGACCGAGAAACATCGACGCTTAAAAGAAAAGACCCGCGGTTTTGTGGAAAAGGAAATTTCATCCGAGCTTGCTCTAGCCATCGAAGCCGCCGATGAATTTCCCTTTGAGCTGATGCAAAAACTTGCCGACCAGGGTTTCATGGGGATCAACGTACCGGAAGAATACGGCGGCCTGGGGGGCGGTGTCATCGACGAAATGGTGTTTTTCGAAGAAATCACCAAGGGGCTTCCGGTTTTGGCCTGGACTGCCGGCGATATCATTCTGTACGGCAACAACATCATAAAAACCAATGGAAACAAAGCCCAGCAAGAGGCCTATCTGCCGAAATTGGCCAAAGGGGAAATGATATTTTGCTTTGCCTTGACAGAGCCGGATGCCGGATCGGATGCCGCCAGTATCCAGACGGCTGCAGAAAAAATCGGCGACCATTATGTCATTAATGGGAACAAGGTTTTCATATCCGGTGCTGGTGTGGCGGACATTGCAGTCACCAATACCCGCACGGCGCCAGGCAGATATGATGGTATTACTGCCTTTTTGGTCGACACCAAATCCGAGGGCTACAGTGCAACTCCGATGAAAAAGTTGGGATATAAAGGATCCAATACATGTGAGGTTTATTATAATAACGTAAACGTCGCACCCCAGGACATTCTGGGGGGCGAGGATTGCCTTAATCAGGGATGGCGGCAGATGATGCGGTTGCTCAACGGCGAGCGTCTGACGCTGTCGTCCTGTGCCCTGGGTATCGGCGAAAGAATACTGGCGGACGTTATTGCCTATGTCCGAGATCGCATTAAGCTAAGCCGGCCAACCGGCAAGTTCCAGGACATCGAACACCAGGTCGTGGAAATGGCCACCGAATTGGAAGCCGCACGTCAACTGGCATACTATGCAGCCTGGAAGGAGACCCGGAAAATGGAGTGTGTTCGCGAAACGTCCATGAGCAAGTACCTTTGTGCCGAAACCGGTAAAAAAATAGCCATCACGGCGATGCAGATCATGGGGGATTACGCTTATACCATGGCCTGTGATGTGCAACGTTATTTCCGGGATGTCAGTATTCTATCCATCGGGGGCGGGACCACGCAGATTCAGAAAAATATTATTGCCAAAACGCTGGGTCTCTAAGGCATTAATGCATAATGAACCGGCAAACCCAAAAGATGTAGCTTAATACGAATGGTCAGGCAAAAAAAGTTTCAGGTGTCGGGTGTCAGGTGTCAGCAAACGGATGACAGAAGACAATGAATTCAGGAATTTGGAAAATCAAAGATCGAACACGAAACTCGAAACACGCAACGCACACCTTGCGGCTCGCAATGCTGACACCTGACACCTGAAACTTGAAACCTATGTTTATAAATGAACAATTGATAAACGACAATGAAGCGATAGTGAGAAATAACGAACCAGAAGGAAAAGAAGAATGGACTTTAAGTTGTCTCGCGAAGACGCAATGATCAAAGATGCCATTCATGACTGGGTCTCCAAGGAATGCACGCGGGATGTGGTTGCTGAATTGGATGAGGGCAACGAATTTCCGGCCAAATTGGCCAAAAAATTATCGCGGCTGGGCTTTTGCGGAATGATAATCCCGGAGGAGATCGGGGGTGAAGGCCGCAATGTCCTGGGAGCCTGTATCGTCACCGAAACCATCGCCACGGTCTATCCGGCACTGGCCAGATGGTACACCGGTCCAACGTTTTACGGCGGTGCTGTATTATCGGCCCTGGGAAGCAAAGAGCAAAAGCAAGCCTATCTTCCCAAATGCACATCCGGCAAACTGATGGTGGCGCTGGCACATACCGAAAGCGACTCGGGCCCAGATCTGGCACAGATTCAAACGACTGCCAAAAAAAACGCAAATCGATTTCTGATCAGCGGCGAAAAACTATATGTCAGCCATGCCGATAAAGCAGGTTTGCTGTTGGTGCCGGCCCGGCATGAGAATTCCGATTACCATGACCAGGCCTTTTCCTTCTTTTGTATCAATGGTAAAACACCCGGAATGGCCATCGAACCGGTTGAAAAACTCGGTTATAAAGGTGTCAATTTTTGTCGGGTAAACATCGATGCCGTTGAAGCCGATCAAGCCGATATTCTCGGCGGACCGGATAAGTTGGGCAGCGGCGATCAACAATGGCAGCAGATTTTGGATATCGCTCTTTTGGCAGTGACGTCTGAGGCGGTGGGATTGGCCCAGGGTGTCTTTGATTATACCCTCGACTATGCCAGGCAGCGGGTCCAATTCGGCCAGGCCATCGGCAAATTCAATGTCATTCGCAATATGCTGGCTGAACTCGCCTATGATATCGAAGCCGCTCGCTTGCTGTTGTACCGAGCGGCCTGGCTGGCCGATCAGCAGCAGTCGTTTTCGCGGGAAATATCCATGGCCAAATGCCAGGCCAGTGAGACCGCCCGTCGGGCAGCCATGGATGGGCTGCAGATATATGGTGGATACGGATACACTATGGAGTATGACATTCAGCGCTATGTGCGCGATGCCATGTCGCTGACGACCGCCGGTGCCAGTCTTGAAACCTTAAAGGCTCGCATCGGTGCCGCTTACGGGCTTTCGTAAAGCATTTCAAAAACCCATAAGGTAAAGCGCATATGTTAAAGGTCACCAATCTGGAGACGACCTACAATGATATTATCCTGGCGCTCAAGGGAATTTCGATTGAAATTCCAGCGGGGAAAATTGTTACCTTACTGGGGGCCAACGGAGCGGGTAAGACCACCGCCATCAATACCATTTCCGGTATTCGTAAGACATTGAATTTGGTAATCGAAGATGGGAGCATCGATTTTGAAGGAGAGATAATAAACAATAAAGAACCCCATGAAATCGTATCCAAAGGGATTTTGCAAGTACCCGAAGGACGGCGGATTTTTGCAGAATTGACCGTCGAGGAAAATCTGATGATTGGCTCCTATAGCCTAATGAATCGAGCTGATTTCCAAAAAAACAAAACGCTGGTGTTCAATTATTTTCCATTCCTGCCGATGCGGACAAACCAGCTTGCCGGTTATTTGAGCGGTGGTGAGCAGCAAATGCTGGCCATCGCCAGAGCACTGGTGGCCAGCCCTAAGTTAATGATGCTGGATGAACCCTCGCTGGGTCTTGCCCCTTTGATAGTAGAGGAAATTTTCGGTATTATCCGGCGCATTAATCAGGAAGAAACGATGACCATTTTGCTGGTGGAACAAAATGCCAATATGGCGCTGTCCATTTCCCATCACGGATATATTTTGGAAAACGGCAGAATCGTCATGGAAGCAACCAGCCAGAAATTGCGCCAGGACAAGGATATTCGGGAATTTTATCTGGGGTTGTCAGAAAGCGGTATTCGCAAAAGTTTCAGGGAAATAAAACATTACAAACGCAGAAAACGATGGCTGTCATAGAAAATAATCGTTCACTTCAATTGCAGGTTGCGGACCTCTCGATCAGTTTCGGCGGAATCCAGGCGCTGAACACAGTATCGCTGGCGGTGCACAACGGCGAGATTTATTCGATCATTGGGCCCAACGGCGCCGGTAAAACCACATTATTCAACTGTATCAGCGGCATTTATCACGCCCAGGAGGGTAGTATTTTGTTTGAACGCAATGAGATCATGGGGATGAAACCCCATAAGATCGCCCAACTGGGTATCGCACGCGCGTTTCAGAATATCGAACTGTTCCGAGGGATGACGGTTTTAGACAACCTGATGTCGGCACGAGGCCATGCGATGCGATACGGCTTTTTAAGAGCTGCCGTCTTCTGGGGTAAATGCTTACAAGAAGAGGTTCGATGTCGCGATGAAGTCGAAGAAATCATCGAGTTTTTGGATCTACAGAACCTGCGGAAATCACCGGTGGGCAGCCTTTCCTACGGACTGCAAAAACGGGTCGAGCTGGGACGAGCCCTGGCGATGAGACCTAAGCTGTTGTTAATCGATGAGCCGGTCAGTGGAATGAATATGGAAGAAACCGAAGATATGGCCCGCTATATGCTGGACATCAATGAGGAAATGAATATCACCATTATCCTTGTGGAGCATGAGATGGGTGTGGTGATGGATCTTTCAGACCAGGTAACGGTGCTGAACTTCGGCACCAAAATTGCCGAGGGATCTCCCCAGGTGATCGCCGAAGATCCCCAGGTGATCCAAGCTTACCTGGGAGAGACGCAGCAATTGATATCTTAATTATGATGGAAAAACCGAACACCACATATCCCAAACTACTGGTCGAAAAGGCCCGGATGTATCAGGATCAGGTGGCCATGCGCGAGAAGTATAAGGGGATCTGGCAGGAAATATCCTGGAACACGTATCTGGAAAAGGTCAAACATTTTTCGCTGGGATTGGCCGAGCTGGGCATGCAGGGTGGTGATCACCTTTCGATTCTGGGGGAAAACTGTCCCCAGTGGGTATTTGCCGACCTCGCCGCCCAGAGTCTGCGGGGTGTATCGGTCGGTATCTATCCCACCAACTCTGAGGAGCAGGTCAAATATATTCTCGACCATTCCAGGTCGCGATTTGTGGTTGTCGGAGATCAGGAACAGACGGACAAAGTGCTGGCCATCAAAGACGACCTTCCAATGTTGCGAAACATTATCGTTATCGACATGAGGGGTCTGCGCCATTACGACGATCCGATAATCATCAGTTTTGACGCGGTTGAAGATCTGGGAAGCACCGCCGACCGCAAAGACCCCGATCGATTTTACGAGCTGGTAGCGCAGACTGAACCCGAGGACGTTGCATTTCTTATTTATACTTCCGGGACGACTGGACCTCCCAAAGGGTGCATGATTCCCCATCAAAACCACATTTTCAACATCCACGGGATGAACGAAATCTTTCGGTTTACGGATAGGGAGTCTGTTGTATCCTATCTGCCCCTGTGCCATATCCTGGAACGCGGCGTTTCTGTCTGCATTCCCCTTATCGCCGGGTATACCGTCAATTTCGCCGAGTCCATTGAAACGGTCCAGGAAAATATCCGTGAGATATCACCGACCTTTTTTGCAGCCGTACCACGGATTCTGGAAAAAATGCATTCGGCGGTTCAAATTAAGTTCCAGGACACCACCCGCTTCAAACACTTTATGTATGACCTCTGGACGCCCGTGGGCAAACGGGTTGCCGAATATCGCATGACAAAAAAACAGTTGCCCTGGCGATGGGGGCTGTTGTACGGTCTTGCGTATCTTTGTATCTTCCGGACACTTAGAGATAAAATGGGACTATTAAAGTGTCGTCTGCTGATGAGCGGCGGCGCCCCCATTGCGCCGGAAATTCTTACCTTTTTCCATTCTCTGGGCGTATTTGCGATTGAAATGTGGGCGTTGACGGAGAGCTGCGGAGGCGGCACCGGGCCGCATCACGAGATCAAAGCCGGCTCTGTGGGCCAAGCGGTGGCATCCGTCAAACTAAAACTGGCAGACGACGGCGAGATCTTAATCAAAGATGATTCGGTCTTTGGTGGTTACTATCGTGATCCGGAAGCCACCAGGGATGTCCTGCGAGACGGATGGTTGCACACCGGTGATGTGGGCCGCTACGATGAAGACGGACACCTATACATCATCGATCGAAAGAAAGACATCATTATTACATCGGGCGGCAAAAATATATCGCCTTCTGAAATCGAAAATAAAATGAAATGCAGCCCGTATATCAAAGAAGCCATCGTGTTGGGAGACCGCAGAAAATATCTCAGTGCCTTGATCCAACTCGAGTACGAAAATGTTGGGAACTGGGCGCAGAATCATAAGATCCCATACACCAACTACAAGAGCCTGGCCCGCCACCCGGAAGTCTATGAATTAATCAAGCAGGAAGTCGAAGGCGTCAACGAAACCCTGGCCCGGGTGGAAACCGTCAAGAAATTCTTGATACTGGAAAAAGAGCTGGACCAAGACGACGAAGAGCTCACCGCCACCCAGAAAGTTAAGCGCAAAGTGATTGCAAAGCGTTTTCAAAAAGAGATCGAGGAGATGTACGCATAGTGGAAAAAATCATTGATATCATCTTTAGTGGATTATCCACGGGGGCGATATATGCGTTAATTGCTCTTGGGTTTGTTTTGATTTTTAAATCCACGGGAATTCTCAATTTCGCGCATGGTGAACTCTGTATGGTGGGGGCTTATGTTTGTTATTATTTTGCAACACTGCTTAATGTCCCTTATTTGATTTCATTTTTGATGGCAATTGCGCTGGGCGCTTTGTTGGGAGCCCTCATCGATGTGCTGATTTTCAGAAGGCTGGTTGGCGAACCCATCCACGCGACCATTATGGTGACCATTGGATTGGCCAGTATACTCGTTTGTTTTACCGGCTTATTCTGGGGACATGATACCTATTCAATTCGCTCACCGTTTATCGGTAAGACGATTACCAGCGGCAACATGGCTTTTTCACTATCTTCGCTGTCAACCATTGCCGTATCCATCATTCTTTTCATTTTATTCATCGTATTTTTCAATCGGTCTATTTTGGGTGTAGCCCTGAAGGGTACGGCTGAGGATTCGGATACAGCCGGGTTGATGGGTATCGATGTCAAAAAGATGCAAATGTTGGCCTGGGCCATTGGGGCCCTGGTGGCGAGTGTTGCCGGAATATTTTTGGCCGAGCAAAGCTTCGTGCACACGGGTATGAGTCATACCGGAATAAAAGCAATGTCCGCCGCCATTTTAGGGGGCATGCAAAGTCTCGGGGGTGCCATTATCGGGGGTGTCGTTGTCGGCCTGGTTGAGAGTTTCGCCGCCAGCTATTTAAGCGGCATGGAGGTCGCGGGATTTCATTTCGGCGATATCAAAGATGTAACCGCCTTTGTCATCATGATCCTGGTGTTGATGATCAGGCCTTATGGCATCTTTGGTAAAAAGGAAGTTGAGCGGGTATAAAAAGGTGAACCAGCATGAGTAGTAACATCAAAGTAAGCTATAAAGAAGATATGGCCCTCTTTCAAAATTTATGGGTCAAGTCCTGGCTGGCTATCCTTGTCCTGCTCATGGTTATTTTGCCGCTTTTTTTGAACCGCTATCAGCTGAGTATCCTCAATGAGATGGCTATGGCCGTCATCGGGGCGCTGGGGCTCAATTTGTTGATCGGGTTTACGGGTCAGTTATCCCTTGGGCATGGTGCCTTTGCAGCCATCGGTGCCTATAGTTCAGCCCTCCTAACCGGAAAACTGGGCATTCCCTTTATCATTTCGCTGCCGCTTTCGGGCCTTATCGCCGCAGTTTTGGGGTTGATCATCGGAATTCCCTCGTTGCGCTTGAAAGGATTGTACCTGGCTTTGGGGACCCTGGCCTTCGCATTTGTCATCGAATACATTTTATTCCACTGGGACTTAACCCAGGGCGATTTGGGTATGGCTGTGAAACGCATATCCGTGGGACCTTTTCAAATTAAATCACAAAGACAGTACTTTTATTTTATAGCGTCGTTTGCCGTCTTGGCCGTTTTGTGTGCGAAAAACATAGTGCGCTCTAAGATCGGTAGAAATTTTATTGCCATTCGCGACAGAGATATTGCCGCCGAAGCCATGGGCATTTCGCTGGCAAAATATAAGGTTATGGCCTTCGGCCTGAGTGCTTTTTATGCCGGAGTCGCCGGCTGCCTGATGGCTCATTACAACCGCTGGATTGTTCCCGGCAGTTTCGATATATCGCTGTCAATTGCTTATATTGCCATGATCATCATGGGCGGTTTGGGGACGGTTCTGGGTTCCGTCCTGGGGGCCATCTTAATCACCGGTATTCCCCATGGAATTGTTTATATTGTGGATTTAATTAAGGGCACCTATCCGGCATTGAGCGGCTTTATCGTTGATTTCAAATTGGGCATTTTCGGCCTTGTCATCGTCGGAACACTCCTTGTCGAACCCCAAGGATTGTTCGGAATTTACCGGCGCGTCAAGGTCTATTGGAAGACATGGCCGTTTAAATATTAACCTTAGAAAGGAGGAATTTCATGAAAAAAACAACCATTGTTCTGAGTATTTTGTTGGCAATCGCGATTTGCCTCACGGTTAGCGGCACATGGGCGGCGGATGTACGGGGTGTTACTAAAGACGAAATCAAATTGGCATGTCTCGTTGATTTCTCAGGTCCAGGAAAATTTGCCGGCCCTCCGTTGGCGTTAGGTGCAGAAACTTACATTAAATACATCAACGACCAGGGTGGTGTCCATGGCAGAAAAATCAAGCTCATCGTCGAAGACAATGGGATTTTACCAAATACAACCCTGGCAGCCACCAAAAAAGTCATTTTTAAAGACGAAATTTTTGCCATTGGATTTAATCTGGGAAGTTCCGGATCCAGTGCCATCATCCCGCTTTGTGAAGAAAACAAAGTTGTCATGATGCCCCACGGAGCCAACAAACGCTTCTACAACCCGGGCAATAAATGGGTATTTGTTCCCTATTCCACCCAATTCAACATGGGGTCACGTGCCGTCGAGTTTGCTCTGGAACAAAATCCCAAAGCCCGCATCGGTATAATCTACCAGGATGATGACTTTGGACGCGACGGTCTGGAAGGTGCCCGGGCAGCAGCCAAGTTCATGAAAACCAAGCTGGTAAAAGAAGCCCCTTATAAAATCGGGACGATCGATTTGTCACCTCAGATGCGAATGATGAAGGAAGCCAATGTTGACTGGATCCTGGCCTGGACCTATATCCCCCAATCCGGTTCCATTCTGAAGGAAAAGCGTACAATGAATTGGGACGTCAACGTTATCGGAAATAATACGACCGCTTACCGTCTCATCTTTCCGCCGCTCGGAGAACTCTCGGACGGCTACATGGCCGTGACGCCGTATGTTCCCTGGGAAGATACTCCTCAACGAACCCAGGATATTCTCAAGAAATACGGGGTTCTTGATAAGGTGGCCACGTCGCCCTTTCCGGCACCCATGTTTTTTGGGTCCTGGGCCTATTTTGCGGCCATGGTGGAAGGTTTAAAGCAGGCCGGCCCGAACTTGACCCCCGAAACATTAATCAAGGGGCTGGAAAAGGTCAACAATCTGGATGTCGGTGGGATGTGCCCCAATATTACGTTCACACCCAAACGTCATGCCGGTTATTTCTCATCCCTGGTGGTCAAGGCGGATGCTAAAAACAAGCGGTTTGTTACCATCAGCCCGATTAAAGAACCGAAGACGCCCCAGGACTAATGTCATTCTTTTAAACCCCTAAACTTGCAGCCTCCGGGGATTCCCGAATTTCCGGAGGCTGCGGATGATACCTACCTGGAGAGAATGGATAATGATCTCGGTGGATGAAAATCTTTGCGTTGGCTGTGCCATGTGTGTGCCGTATTGTCCCGAGGATGCCATTTCCTGCTATGGGCAGGCACACGTGGACGATAACTGTATTGACTGTCTGGCGTGTCTTGAATATTGCCCGGTAGAGGCACTGAAGGAAACGGTTCTGGAGAACGGAGAACCATGATACAGAATAGATGCGATGTGCTGGTGATTGGCGCCGGTATGGGAGGCCTTTGCGCTGCGGCGCTTCTTTCACATGCAGGCTATCAAACACTGGTTGCAGAACGTCTGCCTCGCATCGGCGGCCGCTGCTCTACCATCGAATATAAAGGATTTAAATGTGCGGCCGGAGTTATCGGCCCGGAAATGGGAGGCATCTTAGAAGAAACCTTCCGTCAGGTAGGGGCCGAATTCAATGTCCGACCGGCCGGCCCTCCATCTTATCTGATAAACGGGGAAATTTGCGAGGTGCCGCCCAAAGGCGGGTTTCGCACACTATTTTCCGCGGCAACCAGCGATCAGGCCGAAGTGGAAAGGGTGATGGGTGCAATTTCCGGAGCCCTGAGTTGGATGGTGCCATCTGAAACCATCAGTTTGCGTGATTGGTTGCTGCAGCATACCCAAAACGAGTCCATCCTGGGCATATTCCAGGCCATGGTATCCGCAACCACGATGCTCAATGCAGATGAACTTCCCGCCCGGGAGTATTTTCTCTTTCTCAAAAAACTGCGGGGATACCGGGGTTTTGGTTTTTGCCCTGAGGGAAGTATCGCCCTGCCCCGGGCGCTTGCCAAGGTTATCGAAAAACACGGCGGCGCGATCTGGACACGTTCACCGGCAGTGCAGATTATCACGGATAAAGGAATCGTACGCGGTGCGCGGATTGACACAGAAGGTCAAGAGATTGAAGTCCATGCATCCGCGGTGATCAGCAACTGCGGCCCCAAAAAGACCGTCGAACTGGTGGGAAGAGAGTATATCGACAAAGGCTATCTCAAAAAATTGGAAGAGCATGTCAGAGCGGTGATGCTGATCGCCATTCAATTGGCAAGCAATAAACCGTTGCTGGATCATAATTATCTGATCGTCACCGGGGCCCGCCGTATCAATGCCCTTTTCCAGCCAACCCATGTATGTCCGGAAATGGCACCGCCCGGCAAACATTTACTTGTTGCCGGTGGGGCACCGGCTTCAACTTCGCCGCCCTTCAACGCCAAGGCGGAACTGGATCTATGCTTTCAGGATCTCAGAGATATTATCCCCGGCTTTGAAGCCCAGGCCGAGGTTCTTTTAACCGGCACCTTTCACGGCCAATGGCCGGCCATGCATGCCTGGCCCGGTGATGACATGCCCCAAAAAACACCAATTATTAATCTTTACAACGTTGGTGACGGCGTAAAAACACCGGGAATGATTGCGCTGCCGGCCGTGACCGAAACCGCTCATAGAGTCGCGGAAGATGTAAAAAGGCGTCTTTCGCCGGCGCAGTAATGCGTGATGGAGTATTGCCAAAAATGATACCGCAAGACCCATTTAATCTTGAAGGCAAAATGGCGCTTGTCACCGGTGCTTCCGGTGCCATTGGAAGCGATATCTGTCTGGCTTTGGCCAGGGCCGGGGCGGATGTCATCGTTTCGGGCCGAAACAGCGAGCGCCTGAAAAAAACCGCTAAAATGATTGCAGATTGCGGCAGGCAGCCCAGCATCATTGCTGCCGACCTGGCCGATCCTTCGGATGTTCAAAAACTGGCAAAAAATAGTTTGGATAATTTCGACCACGTGGATATTCTCGTGAATAATGCCGCCACGAATGTATTTAAAAAAGCCGAACGTTTCACCCAAAATGACTTCGACATGATTATGAACACGAATATAAAGGGCGGGTTTTTTCTGAGTCAACGTTTGGCAGAACATATGCAATCCATTGGAGGAGGTTCCATAATTTTTATCACCTCTCAATTGGGTCAAACGGCCATGAACTTTGCCTGTTTATATGGAGCCACCAAGGCGGCTTTGATGCAGATTACACGATCGTTGGCCTTTGAGTGGGCCAGGCACAATATCCGGGTAAATTCGGTTTCCCCCGGGCCGTGGACCACCGGAATGTTGGAACCGCTGTTTGGAGACGGCAATACACAGGCGGCCCTGACGCGGTTGACGCCCTCCCATCAACTGGGCCAGGAAGGGGATCTCGGCGGCGCGGTCGTATTTTTGGTTTCCGATGCGGCCCGCCATATTACCGGTCAGGACCTGGTGGTGGATGGGGGGTTCTCGATCTGTAAAATAATATCTTAACCCCGACAAACCGGAAATTAATAGTAATCTAAAAAGGGAGTGCGTTTATGCCACCCAGAAAAAAAATTTCGATAAAGGACAAAGACCTGAAGAAATACGCTAAGTCTGGGATCCAAGGGGGCGCGACCCATGCCAAACAGATTCATCCGGATAGTGTCATAACGGCACCATGGGTAAGGTTGAAATGCCAGTTCGGCTGCCCCGGATACGGCAAAGGGTATTGCTGCCCGCCGGATACCCCGACACCCGACCAGACCAGAGAAATTCTCGATGCGTATCAGCGCGCCATTCTGTTTCACATCCAAGTGCCCGATATGCCGCATAAAGAAAAACATTTTCGCAAGTTTTTCGACATGCTGGTGGAATTGGAAGGCGAATTGTTTAAGGACGGATTTTATAAAGCGTTCGTCTTTTTAGCAGGCCCCTGTCGACTCTGCAAAAAATGCGCAAAACTAGAGGAAAAACCCTGTAATTTCCTTTATCAAGCCAGACCCTGCATGGAAGCCTGCGGAATGGATGTATTTCAAACCGCGCGCAATAATGGTTTTTTTATCAAAACCCTCAGGGAAAAAACCGAAACCAATAACGAGTATTGTCTGATGCTAGTTGATTAGAGAGTTTATCCCAGGTAATTATATGGCAAAAATAGAAACCGAATTTACCAAAATGATTGACGTTGATTACCCCATCATCGGGGCACCGATGTTTCTTTTATCCTATGAAGAGCTTGTGATCGCCGTTGCCCGCGCCGGGGGACTTGGTGCCATTCCGTTGCCGAACTTCAGAACCACTGAAGATCTCAAAAAAACACTGGATTGTATTCGGAAGGCCACCGACAAGCCCATCGGTGTCAATATTCATCTTTCCGGTAGATTCGAATGGAAAGCACAGCTATCCCTGTGCCTTGACGCCGGTGTAAAGTTTTTCATCACCTCCCTGGGAGATCCCAGACTTATTCTGGACGACGTGCATGCCAACGGAGGAAAGGTCTTTCCTGATGTGATCTCGCTGGAGCAGGCCCTCAAGTCTCGTGACCGCGGGGCGGACGGACTCATAGCGGTAGCCTCGGGTGCCGGCGGCCACTGCGGAACAATTCCGACTCACATCTTCATACCCTATCTCAAGTCTAAAACAGATTTGCCGATCATCGCAGCCGGCGGTATCAGCACAGGTGCTCAAATGGCGGCCGCCATGGCCGTGGGTGCCTGCGCCGTGGTGGTTGGAACCCGCTTGATCGCGACAATGGAATCCAGAGCCCAGGCGGCTTACAAAGAAGCCGTTGTCAGAGCAGGCCCCGAAGACATCGTCTGTACGGCTCGCATCACCGATAATCCCGCCAGCTGGTTGGCCGAAAGCATCAAGGATTTCGACGAGCAGCCAAGGGTGGGGTCCAAACGCTGGCGGGATTTCTGGAGCGCGGGCCAGAGCGTTGCT
Source organism: Desulfobacterales bacterium (assembly GCA_050116155.1). GTDB lineage: Bacteria > Desulfobacterota > Desulfobacteria > Desulfobacterales > JAHEIW01. The sequence goes on along the minus strand of JASFPE010000032.1, from coordinate 267 downwards.
CAGGTAGAGGAGATAACGTCGGCCAGCCAAGTGGTCAGTGAAATGGTGGAGGAATATATTGGCGTTTGTAAAACGCTGGGGGAACCCTTTTTAGGAAAATAGATAAATTATCCGCTTATTTGGGGTAAAGTTCCGAAGATTTACTGAAATCAGATAAGGAGGTATTTATGGGAGGTTTAAAAGGTAAAGTGGCCATTGTCGGCATCGGCGAGGTTCCGACCGGAAGATTTCCAGATAAACCGGCGATCTACCATGCCGTGGAATCAG
>JASFPE010000031.1:0-20594 GCA_050116155.1 Desulfobacterales bacterium | reverse complement strand
TTCTACTGGAAACTGCAGATGGATTATCTCGAGTTTCGTTTGATTTTCGGACAATATAATTGGCAAAATAAATTTTTTAAATATTTTCAGTGATATACTTGTGTATGAAATCCGTACACAATTCAGGTGGTGTATACATTGAATGCAGAGATATTGATTGGAGCAAAGATGAGATGGAAATTACCGGAATCATTTCAGGACAGATAAACTAGGGGTGTGCGAAAGTCTAAAAAATACTAAAATCAGGTAACATTGTTTCCTTTGAGAAGTTCTATCTTTAGTGGACAGTCGGTTTGGTGATCTGATGTTTTTTAATCTTGTCGTAAAGTGTGCTGCGGCTGATTCCCAGTCTTACGGCGGCCTTTTTCTTGTTCCAGCTACATTTTTCTAGGACATCATTAAGCAGTTTGCGTTCATTTTCGAAAATCGTAAGACTGGATTCCGATCGCGCTTTCGGTTCAGCATGTTGAATGACCGCAGGTAAATCCGATACTTCAACATATCGATCCTTTGCAATGACGGTAGCGTGTTCAATGCTGTTTTCAAGTTCGCGTACGTTTCCCGGCCAATCGTAATCCAGAAGCAACCGCATCGCTTCGGAGCTGAAGCGTTGCACGGATTTGTTTTGCTCCGCGTTATACTGTTGCAGAAAATGTCGCGCCAGCAAAGGAATGTCGTTATGCCGCTCTCTTAACGGTGGCAGTTGTATCGGTATCACATTCAGGCGGTAAAAAAGATCTTCTCTGAATTGGCCTTTTTTTACTTCTTGCAGGAGGTTCTTGTTTGTGGCTGCCAGGATTCGAACATTTACCCTTAAGGTTTTCTCACCGCCCACCCGCTCAAATTTTTGGCTTTGCAAAATACGCAGCAATTTTATCTGGGCGGTGAAAGAGATTTCACCGATTTCGTCTAAAAATACGGTTCCGCCGTCTGCCTGCTCAAACCGACCGGTTTTTTGGCGGATGGCCCCGGTAAAAGCGCCCTTCTCATGACCGAAAAGCTCACTTTCAAGCAGTGTCGGCGGATAGGCTGCGCAATTAATGACGACAAACGGCCTATGCTTCCGTAGACTCTGGTTATGGATTGCGCGGGCGACCAGTTCTTTTCCGGTACCGCTTTCGCCCTGAATTAATACGGTGGCATCTGTTGGGGCCACGTCTTCAATCAGCTTATAGATGATCTGCATCTGGGGGTCTTTTCCAATCAGTCCGCCAAATCCGCTGGATTTTTCAATCCGGGTTCTCAACTCGCGGATTTCTTCTTCATGCGCAATCGCCCGGCGAATCGCACCGGTGGACTGTGCCAGAATAATTTCTATAATATCCAAATCCTTAGTCACGCAGTTGCATTCACCAGGGCAGGCAATCAACATGGTCCCCAGGAATTGACCTTCATGTCGCAGGGGAAATGCAACCATTTTTTCCGATGCCCCGAAGGCATCCGGTAAGAATTCCATATTTTGCTGATCGTTCCGAATAAATGTAGTTTCTTTAAACCCCGCCAACAGCTCGTATGCAATTCTGGATTGGTCTTCAGGCCTGGTAGCACATTCTTGTTGAGAATAACAAAAGAGAGTACTGCTACTCTGATTAAAAACCACGACCGCCATATCGTTGCAGGTGACAATGGATTGAAGCTTTTTTACCAAATAGGCACACACCTCATTGAGCGTGGTTAACGCATTAATTTCCTGTGAAATAAGAAAGGATGTGCGTGTTTGGTGATGGGCACGGTCCAGTTGCTGGTTTTTTTCTTCCAGATTTCGGGTGTATTCTTTGATGCGCCCGAGCATCCTATTAAACGACAGCGCTAATCTCCCGACTTCACTGTCATGCGGAATGTGCAGCTGAAGGTCAAGATGTTCTTCGCCGATTTTTTCGGCCGCCGTTGCCAAAGATGCTAAGGGTCGAGTGACGCGTCTGATAAAAAATAAACTTCCTCCAATGGCCAGTAGAAGAATCGAGAGGGTTAGCACACTCATTTGCAGCCACAATTGCTTTACCCGGTCCCGGAAAGGCTTTTCAAATACCCCGAGACGCAATGTACCTGCTTTTCCTGAAAAAATAGCCCAAGCAATGTCGAAATAGCGCTCCCCTTCGGTGGAAATAATTTCTTTGTGATGACTAAAATTATCCAGAATAACATCGTTTGCTTCTATCAGCTCCACAGGCATTCCCCGGGGAAATGTATGCGCCAGAACCTGGTTTTCCCTGATGATGAAAATGTATGCTGCATGGGGCGTACTGGTCATGTGGTAATCGAGCATTTTCTGAAGTGCCACCAGGTCATTGGTCAGAATTTTGTCTGTAGCCTCGAGAGCAATTGCCTGGGCCAAATTCTCCGCCTGGGCCGTCATCGATTCAAACAGGCTTCTGCTGTAACGATGGGTAACGAGCAGCGAGATCAGCAGTCCACTGCCGATGACCAGGAATGATACGATGATTAATAACTTACTTTTGAGGCTGTGTGGTCGCATTCGATTCTTTCTCCAACGAGGCAAGTTTCAAGTTCATGTTCCTGATGCTGTCGTACCACTCGTCGCGTGGGTTGACAAACCGATCGATCATTAACTCATTGATGATTTTTCTCCCATTGGGATCCTGATGCATATCAAACAGCGCCCGGCGGATTCGTGTCCTCAATTCGAAAGATAAAGATCTCGACGCCACGAGCGGCGGAATACCGTATGATTCCGACTTACGAATAATGCGGGTTTCAGAGGTGAAAACAGGATTCTTGTGATGATAATATTCCCAGATTAAACCATCAACGGCCGCTCCATCCACCAGGCCTTTGGCCACCGCCATTATCGCGTTATCATGGCTATAGGTGTAGATGGTTTTGGTAAAAAAAGTCTCAGGTCGCTCATTCATCAGAGTGAGCCAATAGATTGGCACCAATTTGCCGGTGTTGGAATCCGGGTCGGTAAATGCAAAAATTTGACCCCGAAGATCAGTAAGTCTATAGAACGAACTGTTTTTATTTACAATTAGATACGAATGGTAGAAGTGACTCTGTTGAACTTCCGGTGTAGCCAGCAGCTCGAAACCGTGTTTTTCTTTGCCGACGACATAGGGTCCGGAACAAATGAAGGCCATATCGATTTGGCCTTTGGCTAATAATTCGTTGATTTCGCCATACGTCTTTCTCTGGATAAACTGAATTTCGCGTCCCAGTTTTTGACCAATATAATCCAGAAGTTGACGGTAATAGGCAAATGTCTCTTTAGGTGATATTATGGCGGCTACCGCAACTTTTAACTGTGCTGATTCCGGTTCCGAACTTATCGGGCGGTCCACTGCCACGGTTTTAGAAAAATCAACCACGACGGCATCGCTGTCTCTGCCACAGCCGGTGATACCGGTCAGCACGACGAAAAGAACAAAGCTGATAATAATTTTTGTTTTTGCCTTCATGGCAGAAAATAACCTTTCAATATTCAATTAAACTGATATGTTGAGATAACTGTCCATTTACATGCAGTGTCCGGAAATCGTACAGACACAATTTAGCTACCACATTGTGGCAGAACCAGTCAAGAAAAATTCTTTTTTGCCCATGTAATCGGAATTTAAAATCGTGACTTGCTTTGGTTTTTTTAAGCTGCGCTTGAGGGCTCATCTGGATGGGGTCGTATGGACTGCTAAGGTGCGGGGTGTAACTGTGTTCGAGATCTTTGAATACGTCTACAGACATTTTGTTGATAATTGCGCTGGCAAGGACGTCGATCCGTTTTGAGACTGCCGATAAAATGGCTCCTCTTCGGGCCGATGATTAAAATAGGAATTTTTAAAGCTTGTTGCGTCTTACCCGGTCGTCGCCTCTTGAGCTGTGGCACTCAATTCTTTCGCTTTAAACCAGTGGGTGGTTTTCAGACAGATTTTCACCAGCATCAGCATCACGGGGACCTCGATCAAGACACCCACAACGGTGGCCAGGGCCGCTCCCGACGATAAGCCGAAAAGCATGGTGGAGGTGGCAATGGCCACCTCAAAGTGGTTGGAGGCACCGATCATGGATGCCGGAGCCGCATCAACGTAACGCAGCTTCAACAGGCGCGCCAGACCATAAGCCAACCAGAATATCAGCATGGTCTGAATAAAGAGTGGAATGGCGATCCACAGAATGGTCAGCGGGTTGGCGATGATGACTTCGCCTTTAAATGAAAACAACAGCACCAAAGTGATGAGCAGAGCGATAATCGTGATCGGGGTGAGGACATGTAAAAACTTTTCCTTGAACCATGTTTCGCCTTTTGCGGCAATAATCCACTTGCGGGAAAGATAACCGGCCACCAGTGGCAGAGCAACGTAAATGCCGATGGACAACAGCAATGCCTGCCAGGGAACCGGCAGGCGTCCCACGCCCAACAAGAATCCGCCCAAAACGCCATAAAGCAGCAGCATGGTTAGCGAGTTGATGGCCACCATCACCAGCGTTAAACCGTCATTGCCGCGGGACAGGTAGCCCCACACCAGCACCATGGCTGTACAAGGTGCGATGCCCAGAAGAATACATCCTGCCAGGTAGCTGCGCCACAGCGGCACTTCCAGCATTTTCACACCATCAACTAGGATAACCGTCCCGGCTCCGTGGGTGGCACTCACTGGCAAATCCAGGCCGAAGGGCATCTTGACCAGATCCACGGCATCTGGACCAATGAAATGATAAAAAAGTGTCCCGAGAAAAAAGAGTGCAATTCCGTACATGGTAAAAGGCTTTACGGCCCAGTTGACAAACAGGGTCAAGAACACCGGCTTGCCGCTTTTGCCGGCCTTGATGACTTCGCCGAAATCGATCTTGACCATGATGGGATACATCATGAAAAACAGGCAGACGGCGATGGGAATTGATACCACCGGCGCTCCCTTGACATAGATGGCCAGACTATCGAGATACTGCGCCACGCCCGGGGCGATTTTGCCGAGCAGGATACCCGCGATAATGCAAAAAATTACCCACACTGAAAGAAAACGCTCGAAAACACTGGTCATTTTGCGGTCATTGTTCAAAATCTCATCGTTGCTCATCGTTCAGCCATTCCTCCCGGTCGATTTGCAATATTATTTTCGGCCTTCTGACATCCTCACAGATGCATTCATTCATAGTTCCGTCCTCTAATTCGAACGGCGAAATTTAAAATTAATAATTATTACCGTCAAGCTTTTTTAATCGTTAATTTAGGGACTTTTTGCCGGTTCAACTCTTCTGGTGAGAAGTTTGCTGAAGCAACGTTTTATTTTGGGCCAGGGCCTCCAGACAGGCATCCACGACATCAGCATCATATAAAATACCCTTTTTCTGAAGGATTTCTGCAGTTGCTATTTCGAGTCCCAAAGCCGGGCGATAGGGACGATGGGATGACATGGCCTCCATCACATCGGCCACGGCCAGAATCCTGGCTTCCAGCAAAATATCCTGACCGCTGAGTCCCTGGGGATATCCGGAGCCGTCCATGCGTTCGTGATGCTGGAAGACAATTTGCGCAATGGGCCACGCGAACTCGATGCCTTTTAATATATCGAAACCGACCTGAGGATGCGTTCTGATGATCCCGAACTCGTTTTCGGTGAGTCGGCCGGGCTTGCTCAAAATTTCTGCCGGGACCCGGATTTTCCCGAGGTCATGAATGGCTGCCGCCATGCGGAATCCCTGAATTCGCTCCCAGGAAAACCCCATGACCGCGGCAATGGCCCGGCACAACTTGGTTACCCGACGCTGATGACCGGCGGTATATGGATCCCGCTTTTCAATCGTCAGGGACATCGCCTGGATAATGCCTCCCATGGTTTTGCGCAGGCGGTCAGAGCTCGACTGAAGCTCTGTCTGAGCCTTTTTCAGTTTGCTACGGGTTGCTTGTTCACGCTTTTTTAACCGTTTAATCTCATTTTCGAGATCGTTGATTCTTTTTTCAATGTCTTGTCGGGGCTGTTTGGGGCTCAAGATCATACCTCCGGAGAAGGCCGGCAACTTTATATTTTCGATTAGCCGTCGGTTTCAAAATAATTCTAAATAGGATTTGCGGCTATATTTATGCAGCACCGGGGTGCCCATCCCGTGGCGAATCGCTTTTAAGATCTTTGCTTTATCAATGGGCACGGTGCCGGCCAGCATATGCACCGGCAAATGGGAGAATGCTTCACCGATCATCGGTGTGCTGGGACCCAGCATCACCGTCTTGACTTTTTTGTGCGCATATCCAAGTATTTCTTCAGTGGTGTTATTCAATATTGACGTCGAGGTTAAAAATAATACGTCTGCCCAGTTTCCAAGTTTTTTGTAGAATTTATCCTCCTGCCCCAGCTTTCGAGATTCATCCAATATTTCCAGCTTCGTGTTGCGTTGCTGCAGCCTGTCTACCAGAGGGCCAAAATAACCGACCATGGCAACCCGGGTTCCTTTGCCGATCTTAAATTCGTCAAACAATATTTGGTTTTTTTTGTCTTCGGGTAACTTCAACACCTGATTATAATTCAGTGCGTTGACCAAAGCCAGGGCCATGCTGCGTTCGATGGTATTTTCGCTTTTAATGCTTTCCAGTAATTCTGAGGCCGGTCGGCCTTCGTAATCCACTGTCTTGTTGAGCAATACACAGGATGTTTTGTCTTTAAAATACGTATAGCCCAGGCCCATTCCCCCGTCAGATGTGGTCACGGCCGTATATCCCAGGCCGATACTTACAATTTCGACCTCCAGCTGTCTGGCTTTATTGATGAACAGGTCATAAAGACGATCGTTTAGTTCCATTATGTTCACACGATGGTTCTTGGTAGGATATTTCTTAATATATAAAAATTAGCACTTATGTGATAGTTAAAAATGCCTAAAATGCTTAAATTTGAGGAATTCTATCGATTTTATATAAAAAGAGGGAGCGACACATTAATCCCGCTGCAAGCAGGAATCACTTTGAACTTTTCCGATCTACCTGGATATAGTTTCCAGAGTTAATAGATAATGGACCGGATTACGAAGCACCAAGTGGCCACAAGAGCGGCAGTACAAATATTATGATCGCCAGGATTACCAATGTCAACAATCCACCGATCTTTAAATAATCCAGGAAGCGATATCCACCCGGCCCCATCACCAGAATGTTGGCCGGATGTGAAATTGGGGTCATAAAACTGGCAGATGCCGCCATGGCGATGGCCATCATAAATGTATGGGGGGACAATCCCATGTTCGTGGAGGTGCCGAGAACAATGGGCGCCATGAGTACGACCAGTGCGGCCGTCGGTACAAAGCAGGTCGCCAGGAAGGTCAGGGCCACCAAACCCAGCAATACCGCCTGGGGTCCAAAGGGGCCCACCAAGCCCACAACGCCTTCGGCAATCAGTCTAGCGGCTCCTGTTTGGTGCAGTGCGGTACCCAGAGGGAGCATTCCTGCAATCAGAAACACCGCTTTCCATTCAATCTGCCGGTAGGCTTCCTCCATGGTGAGGCAGCCGGTCAAGACCATCAGGGCGGCACCGACTACGGCCGCAATATAGATCGGTACCCAGCCTAAAATTACCGGCAATAAGATAACGGCCATGATCACTGTTGAAAATTTCATTTTATGAAGACGCAACTCTTCCTGGGCGGATTCGGTCAGCACGATAAAGTCGGGTTCATTTCCCAACAACCGCAATTTGTCTAGTGGGCCCAATAATAGCAGTGCGTCACCGAACCGCAAGTCCACATCCCGCAGATTGTGACGATAGGCTTCTCCTCTGCGCCACAGAGCCAGCACATTCAACCCGAATTTCTCACGGAACTTGATTTGCCGCAGGGTCTTTCCTTCCAGGGTCGTCTGCGGTGAAAGAATGGCTTCCACCACGCCCATCTCTCCGGACACCATCTTTTCGATATCTGGTTGGGTTCGGCGGTCGATCTCCAGCTGCTCCAACCCCTGCAGTATCTCAAAATCGGAAAGACGCCCCTCGACCACCAGTCGGTCACCGGGCAGCAAAACTTCGTCGGGTTCCGGCATGATGATGGGATCGTCGCCCCTTAAAATTCCTAAAGCGCGGCTTCCAAGGGCATCCCCCAGACGACTTTCTTTCAGGGATTTGCCCACCAATGCTGATTCCGGCGGCACCTGCATCACCATCAATCGCTCGTGCAGATGGTAGACATCTTTCAGTTCGGATCGCTCAACATAACGGAATTGATCGAAACCCTCCAGGTTCCTAAATTTTTCGAGATAATCCGTCGGCCCCGCCATCAGAAGCATATCTCCGCGCTGAAAGGGTTCATCAGCCAGGTTGGTTCGTTTTACCTGATGGTTGCGTCGCAGGGCCAGCACGTTCACGCCAAATCTTGCCCGAAAGCCAAGAGAATTGAGCGTGCTGCCGACAAAACGGCAATTGTCCGGTAGCAAAACTTCACCGATTTTAATTTCACTCGAGTACGGCTCTTCCAGATCAATGCCGCCCGGTTCAATAACCAGATGATGCCAGTTGTCTAGCTCGTTTAAATTGTCAATTCGTCCTTCGATGGTGAGGAGGTCGTTGGCTTGTAAGATGTTGGCGGGTCCAGGGGAAAGCAGGGTTTGATTGCCGCGGGTAATACCGATAACATTCCAACCCAAAACCGATCCCATTCGGATCTGAGCCAGGGTTTTGTTGACCAGAATCGAATCACCGGGAACTCTGACTTGAAATAATCGCTCCTGCAGATCAAGCTGATTTTGCCAGTCGATTGTTTTGCGATTCGTGGTTTCTTTGGCGACATCCCGTTGCGGTAGTAAAAAGCGACCGATGAAGGCCATAAAGGCGATTCCGCTGAACATTATGGCCAGGCCGACCGGTGTGAAGTCAAAAAACGTAAAAGACCTGAGCCCGGCTTCGCGCAAAGCGTCACTGACCAGGATGTTGGGCGGAGTTCCAATTTGAGTGGTCAACCCACCCAGCAGCGATCCATATGCCAGAGGCATCAGAAGACGAGAGGGTGGGCGGCCGGTATGCCGAGCGATATCCATGACCACCGGTAGCATCAGGGCGGCCACCGCCACGTTATTCATTACGGCTGACAAGATACCGGCGGTCGTCATAATAACGATGATCATCATGATCTCTTTGCTGCCGGCCAGTCTCAAAACAAATTTGCCGATAACGTTTGCAACCCCTGTATGCGTTAACCCGCCGCTGAGAATGAAAACGGCCCACACCGTCACCACCGCTGGATTGCTGAAACCGGAAAGAGCTTCCACGGGGCTGACCAGGCCGGTCAATGCCACCGCCCCCAGCGATAACAGGGCGGTGACTTCCATGGGAATCCATTCTGTGATCAGAAACAGGACGGCAACAGCTAGAATAGAAAATATCAGAGCGATATCCGGGGTCACGGTTATTATTCTCCAGAATAGCTGAACATCAATTTCGAAACCATTATCAAATTCTGACAATAATCATTAATGAAATCAGATGCAACCCATTCTGCATGGAGGATAGTTTTGTCTAATTGGCATTGAAAATTACACAAACTGTGAGATTAGCCTGATAGGGAAAGGTTCGCCGGCGTCTCCATTATCTGAATCTCAGTGGTTTCTCCGGCGGTTATTTCTTTCCTGTTTTCGGGAATCATGATCAACGCTTCTTTGCGAGCCATGGATTGCAACCGGCTTTTTAATTTTGCGGGGTGAACAACCAGCTGGCCCTCTCTTTTCTCAAGGCGGGCATGTATAAAATCCGTCCAATCCAGATGTCCCCGAACGGTTTCGGCCAGGCGGGCACGGGCAACCGGGAAAGCTATTGGTTGATCGCCCTTCATTTTCAGCAAGGCCGGCAACGCCAGCTGCAAAAAGGCCATTTCATTGGAAGGTGGTCCGCCCGGCAAAATAAAAATAGGTTTTTTTCCTAAAAGGCCGAATCCCACCGGTTTTCCGGGTCCCATTCTGACGCGATGAAAAATGCCCTGCCAGTTTAGATTTTCTGCCACCTTGATGATCAAATCTTTCTCACTTCCCCAGGCACCACCGCTGGTTATGAATACATCGGCAGTTGACAATTGTTTCGTGATGGCCGACCGAATATCTTCCCTGTGGTCCTTTACCAGTTCTGCGGTATGGCTCAGGTCATGATAGCTAAGCCATGCGCAAAGCTCCACCATATTGCTTGCATAAAGCTTGCCTTCCGGAAGCGGTTTGCCGGGAGCGACCACCTCATCTCCGGTGGCAATCACCGCGACATTCGGAGCTTTATGCACGGCAGCACCATCCAGGCCGGCGGATGCCAGCAGGCCGATCAGTGCTGGAGATAATTTTTCTCCTTTTACAGCGATGGCTTCGCCCTGACGGATATCACTGCCCTTTTCAAGAATATTTCGGCCGGAACCGGCCGTATTCACTGCGTAAATGAAATCACCGCTTAATCGGCAAAATTCTTCGGATATGACGGCATCGCACCCCTGCGGCAATGGCGCGCCGGTGGTAACGCGAACAGCCTGTCCGCTCGAAAGAGTTAACTTGGGGTGATCTCCGGCAACCAGGCTGCCAATGATGTTCAGTTTCACAAGGTTTTGATGGGAGGCTCCCGTCAAATCTTCCGAAATGACCGCGTAGCCATCTTTGCGGGAGGAACTGGTGGACGGGCAATCAACTTTCGAAACGATATCTTCGGATAGAATATTCCTGCTTAATTGATGTAACGGTAGAATTTCGGTTCTGACCGCATGCACGTTGGAAAGTGTCAGATAAAGCGCTTCTTTAAAACTGATCAACGTTTTCATGGGTTTAGTTAAATAGCAGATCAGCCGAGAAGTCAAATCGGAAATATGCAATATATCCTTTTTTTACCATTTGGCGATTTAACCGATAAACCATTTAACCACCTTCCTGCACAATTTGGATTTCATCGCCACAACGAATATTGCCTTCTTCCAATACGCGCGCAAATACACCTTCCCGGGGCATAATACAATCGCCGGCCTTATAATATATGGCACAGCGGTTATGACATTCTTTTCCGATTTGGGTAATTTCAACCAGAACGGTACGGCCTAATTTTATGCGCGCACCCACGGGTATGGTTTTCCAGTCAATGCCGGTGGTGGCGATATTTTCGGCAAAATCGCCAAACGTGACATCTAGCCCCTGCTGGCGGGCCGTTTCTATGCTTTCAGATGACAAGAAACTCACCTGGCGGTGCCATTTTCCGGCGTGGGCATCGCCTTCCAGTCCGTGGTCTTTAGAAATAAAAATTTCGTCCACCGGCGTTTTGCGGGTTCCTTTTTTCTTGCTCACAGCAATCGATACAATCTTCATTATCTGGATTCCTTTTCACAGGTGAAAAGGGTTCGCCGGTTTGCCGGTCTTCCCGTTTGCCGGTTTGAAAAGAAAGATTTCCAGTTACTCCGGTCAGCGGGCTAACGGGCTCAACGGGCCAACCCTGATTTACATAAGCAGTATTCATAGCGGTCAACATGGTCATCGGTTAAGAGATGACTTCTCAAGACAAACCTACTTGCCGTTTCCGATGAGAAATATCCCATAAGTCGCTTTCAGATTGGGCAGAAATTTAATCGCTTTACCATATCGGTCTTCGGATTGTGTATTTATAGCAACTTCATTCAAAATATGAAAGCCTACTTCATGGATAAATTTTCGAAAGTCTTTGATGGTGATTACACGAATATTGGGGGTGTTGTACCATTCATAAGGCAGTTGCCGGGTTATGGGCGCGTAACCGGAAGTCAATAGCTGTAACCGGCATCTCCAGTGACTGAAATTGGGAAAACTGACAATCCCTTTTTTTCCGATGCGCATCATTGAGCGAATCAATGTGTCCGGTTCATAAACCTGTTGCAGGGTTTGGCTCAAAATAACATAATCGTAGACGTTATCCGGATAATCAAGGACTTCATTATTGATATCTCCCTGGAGTACCGACAGCCCTTTTGCAATGCATTCGGCTACTTTACCTTCATCATGTTCAATTCCAGACCCTTTTACTTGTTTGTGGTAGATCAGGAATTTCAATAAATCCCCTGCACCGCATCCCAGATCGAGCACCCGGGATCCGGGTTCTATCCAGGAGGCGATAATTTGAAGATCATAACGCATTTTGCGGCTAGAGCTCATTGTAGACACGGTCTAGAAACCCCCTGATTAATGCGGTCAAGCGTTCGCTGGATATTAAGAAGGCATCATGCCCCCATTCGGCTTCGATTTCACAAAAACTGACATCCAATCCGTTTTTTTTCATGGCTTTCACCATGTCTCTGGATTGATACGTTGGATAAAGCCAATCGGAAGTAAAGGATACGACCAAAAATTTTGCCTTCGCGACTGAAAAGGCCTGCACGGCCGAACCGTTGCCGTACTGTTTTTCAAAGTCATAGTAATCGGCAGCCTTGGTAATGTAGAGAAAGGAATTGGCATCGAAACGATCCACAAATTTGGCACCCTGGTAACGCAGGTAGCTTTCCACCTGAAAATCGGCATCGAAATTAAACGAAAAGTCGCTCTTATCCTGCAGGCGCCGGCCGAATTTTAAGCGCATCGATTCATCAGAAAGGTAAGTGATATGGCCGATCATTCGAGCGACGGCAAGCCCGAGGTCGGGCTTGGGCCCAAAATAGTAATTGCCGTTATTCCATTTCGGGTCAGCCATGATGGCCTGGCGGGCCACCTCGTTAAACGCAATGGCCAAAGCGGAATGTTTGGTGGTGGTGGCCAATGGAATCGCAGATTCAACCATATCCGCATAGCGGACACACCATTCCAGGACTTGCATGCCCCCAATGGAGCCTCCCACCACGGATAGAATTTTACGAACCCCCAGATGATCCAGCAAAGCTTTTTGAGCCTTGACCATGTCGCCGATGGTGACCACCGGGAAATCAAGTGCATAGGGCAAAACCGTTTTCGGATTGATGGTACAAGGCCCGGTGGATCCCATGCAGCTTCCGATGATATTGGAACAGATCACGAAATATTTATTCGTGTCGATGCCCTTGCCGGGACCAATCATGTTGTCCCACCATCCGGGCTTTTCGTCATCAGGCGAATAATAGCCGGCGGCATGGGAATCGCCGGATAGCGCATGCAGAATTAAAACTGCATTGGTTTTGTCTGCATTTAAGGTGCCGTAGGTTTCATAGGCCAGGGTAATCGGACCCAGCTTTGCCCCGCATTCCAGCATCATTTCATCGGGCGGCTCCGCAAAGGTATACAACTTCTTCTCTATGATTCCCACCGAGATTTGATCTCTATCGTGTTCGATATATTCGCTCATGTTTACCCAATGCTAAGATTCATATTTGTTATCGTTTTAGTACACTAACAGTCAGAAAAATTGTATTTTGAGTGCAATAAATCCGAAATCCGAACCTCGAAATCCGAAACAAATCCGAATTTCAAATGACCAAAATTCAAAACATGTTTTGAACATTCGAATTTTTTATAAGGTAACGCCCGTATTGCATACAAAAAAATTATTATCAAAGACTTGCAAACGCTTGTTCCAGATCGCCAATAATATCATCCACATGTTCAATGCCGATGGAAAGGCGAATAAGGTTCTGGGTAATGCCGCCGGCTTTTTGTTGCGCTTTACTTAATTGCGAGTGGGTGGTGCTCGCTGGATGGATCACCAGGCTTTTGGCATCTCCTACATTGGCCAGATGCGAAAATAGCTTGAGGCTTTCTACAAATTTGCTGCCGGCAGCCAATCCACCTTTAATGCCGAAAACCACCATCCCGCCAAAACCCTTTTTAAAATATTGACGGGCAACCGGGTAGCTGGGGTCTTCTTCCAGACCCGGATATCGGACCCAATCGGATTTTGGGTGAGTTGATAAATATTTTGCGACGGTCATTGCATTTTCGCTATGCCGCTCCATTCTTAGCGGCAGGGTTTCAAGCCCCTGCAAAAACATCCAGGCATTATCCGGAGATATGCACGCGCCCAGGTTTCTCAGCGGAACCAGACGCATTCTCATTATAAATGCTACGGGATTCAGATCCCCCAGATCGTGAGCGTACCGCAGATCGTGATAGCTGGGATCGGGTTGGTTGTATAACGTGAATTTAGAATCTTTCCAGTCGAACTTGCCGGCATCAACGACGACGCCGCCGATTCCGGTTCCGTGCCCGCCCATCCATTTGGTCAGCGAGTTGATCACGACATCGGCTCCGTACGCGATGCTTTTCAGCAAATAGGGTGTCGTAAAGGTTGCATCGACGATCAGCGGAATATGATGCTTTTGCGCAACTTCCGATACGGCGCTGATGTCGGTAACATCAAGCATCGGATTGCCAATGGTTTCGATGAACAATGCTTTTGTTTTTTCGGTGACGGCGTTGTTGAAGTTTTGAGGATCCCGTGGATCGACAAACTTCGTGTGAATATCAAATTGCGGCAGAATACAGTCAAACATCGTGTAGGTGCCGCCGTAGAGGTTGTTGGCGGATACGATTTCATCACCGGCGGCACAGATATTTATGATCGCATAGTATACTGCCGATGTCCCTGAAGATAATGCCAAGGCTGCCGCACCGCCTTCAAGTGCTGCCACGCGTTGCTCCAGAACGTCTTGAGTCGGGTTCATTATGCGGGTATAGATATTTCCGAGCTCTTTGAGGCTAAAAAGATTTGCGGCATGTTCGGTGCTTTTGAATACATACGATGAGGTGCGGTGAACGGGCACACCTCTGGCAGTGGTCGTCGGATCGGGCTGTTGGCCGGCGTGCAGGCATAAGGTTTCAAATTTGTAGTCTTCACTCATAATTTATCTCCTTTAACGAGAAAACACATCAAATATCAATTTTCACATTTCGGTTTTCTTCAAAACGATTTGGTTTTCGATCATTTAAAATGAACTCTTGGGGTTGCTCTGGAATAAAATAGCAGTGAAGTGCAGAGGTGTGGAAAAAGCATCAAAGCGGCTTGGGTAATGCTCAGGCTGGAAATTTGGAAACGATGATATGGTTTGTACCTGCACGCAGGCCCGTTATTTTTGCCTGCGCTCGTTGAGCCATTGCCAGATCATGCCCTTCCCAGCAACAACAGCACATTTCACCGGGCTCCTGCATGTCCATTTGCATATCATCACCTCCATTTCAAAAAAAGATGCGCTGCTCATACCACAACGTAGGATTTGCCGTCAACCTTTTTTTGGCTTCATTCAATATTCTTTGATTTTAATACCGCGTTCAGAGACCCGCTCTTGAATCCGTCTAAATCCAACGAAATATAAGTAAAGCCCAATTCATGAAATTTTCGGGTGATATTATCTTTATTTTGAAGCACGGTCACAAAATCTCGTGGCCGAATTTCTATCCTGGCAATTTCTCCATGATGCCTCACTCTCAAAACTTTCAAACCCAGATCGTAAAGAAAATCTTCCGCCAGTTCCACCTGGTTTAATTTTTCTGCGGTTACCTCCTCTCCGTATCGAATTCTGCTCGATAGACAAGGCATGGCAGGTTTAGCAGCTATCTCCAATCCATAATATTCACTAATCGCGCGAATGGTATTTTTATCAAAACCCAGGTCGACATACGGAGCCAGAATCGAAGCCTCCTCAGCGGCCTGTATGCCCGGTCGGAAATCACCAAGATCATCGAGATTAACCCCGTAAAAAATTGGCCAGGAAGGGCTTTCAATGGAGGGCATCAGCTCTTGGCGGAGCTCTTTTATTTTTTTGAAAAGCGCTTTTTTACAATAGTAACAACGGTTGGCCGGGTTGGCCAGATAACGGGGGTCTTGCATTTCACCCGTGCGAATAATCTGAAGTGGAATGCCGTATGCCTGCGAGAATTGTACGGCGAAGCGATACTCTCTGCGCGCCAGAGAAGGGCTGTCGGCAAGCGCGGCCACCATTTTATCATCCAATGCCAAATGAGCGGCATATGCCAATAAAGCGCTATCTACGCCCCCACTATAGGCGATTATCGCGTGCCCCATTTTTGAAAAATAATCTTCTAATTTTTGTGAACACAATTCTGGATCTGTTTTGTGATCCGGATTATGCTGGACTGATTTCAAAGGTTTTCTCCATGGTGCAGGTAAAATCCAGCAAGCAGCACGCGGGAAGGATTATAACATATTCGTGAGAACCTTGCAGGTTCGACAGATTTTCATTTTTTCTTGCCAGTTATTCTGGACACCACCATCACAGATGGTTCCATTAATAAACCAACACAGATCACCGGTTCGAAATTCCCAGGCCGGACACTGCGTCTTGCGTTCGGTTGAGCATTTTTTAATATCCCAGCACGATTTCTGACGTTTGCGTTTGGAATTCAACCGTGAAACGAGGAAATAAATTTGGCGCTCCACGGCTGGGGGAATAGACCGCCATCCCTGTTCATAGCTGTGTACGGCCTTTAAAGACGTACCCAGCAATTGAGCCATTTGTTTTTGGGTTTTGTTTAATTTATCCCGGAACGATCTAAATTCTTGTTTGTCCATTTTATAATTCCCATGCATTAGTTAATAAAAAACCTGAAAGCCAAACATTATAAATTTGCTACATCGTGGTATTTTTGTCAATATAAATTTCTTGATTTAGGATGGAATTATAAGATACGGCGGGCCTTGGAACCAGCCCGGCAGGGATTGACTTTGAAACAACGAATGCTTGGCTTTTAAGGTTACCTGGAATTTGTTACTCCGGCTCCAGCATCCAGAACCCTCGAATATCATCGACGGTATACCTTATGGTTCTCAATGCCTTAAGAACACGGGTATATGTCATGGCCAAACCGATGTTTTCAGCCAATACGAGCAGTGAATCCACATCTTGTTCGGAGATATCCCACACGTCATGGTGGTAAAGCCGTAAGGCGCCGATCACTTTTCCATAAAATTTGATCGGAACAGAAACGATGGCGCCGATTCCTTCCTTTTTTGCATCTTCCGGGTACTGCAGCAGATCGGTGTTGTCCACATCCTGGACAACGATGGGATCTCCTTTCAACGTCGCGCTAATGCTTTTTTTGGATAAAACCGGACCTTTGTGCACATATCCCATGCTCATTCCAAAACTGGCGAGAACTTCAAGTTCCTCGGATTCCGGATTTAGGGCAAATATCGTACAGCCCTTAATTTCAAGTGCTGCAACCAAAAGCTGGGTTAAATGATTGGCCATAATTTCAAGGTTATCTGAGTGTGCTATAGCCCTGAAGACAATCTTAAATATATTAATATCAATTTTTTCCTGGACGCTCATGAAGTTCCTCCTCGCATAAGATTCGTGGATGTTTTATCTAAACCGTCGGTGTGTATCATGAAACAATACACACGGTGGTGTCTTTGAGACTCATTACGACTTTGTGAGAAACACTTCCCGAGAAAAAGCGGGTAGCCCTGGCGTGCTTTCGATTAAGCACGATTATATCGAATTTGTTGGCTACCGTAGATTCTATGATTTCGCTGGCAATATCTCGTTTCCGCGGTCGGAAATGTGTTTTGATCTGGTTTTCAGCAAAACCAGCATGCACCAATTTCTGCTTGACTTCATTAAGTTCAGTCTCACGCTGAGAGATCTGTTGACTTAAGTAACCCATACCGCTTTTAAGCTTTCCAGTGATAGAGGTGTCATGCGTTTCGAGCTCGGGGACAGGTGTATAGGCATTAAAAATTGTGATTTCAGTGTCCTTTAGATGAGAAAAAGCATTAATGACAAAATCCACGGCCTTCTGATCAAGTTGGGTAAAGTTATAGGCAACTAGAATTTTGTTAATAGCCATCGTACCCTCCTTTTTCCTGTGTTTGGTTGGTGAATGAACAGGTTTTCGCTTCAGCGGCAAATTCGCGAAGGTAAGAATGAAAAAACAGATTGTGTTTCGTAGCAGAGGGAATATGTTGATCTAGATTAAATTCAATGGTCGGAGAAGCGAAACTAGCCTGGTTCCGACTGGATATTGCCGGCATGGTTTGATCATCAGTAAGTATCAATCAAATTGACACGGTGTATCACCATATGTCAATAAAAAAAATCGTGCTCATCGACGAGGTCGTTTGGTTGATTGACACAGGTTCTAATGACCTGCAGGCAAAAAGCTTGATTTTTTCAGGCAAGCTTGAAACTGTGATCGGACATACGCAAACGCGAGACTGGAAAACATCAAATTGTCAAATTTTTGTAATATTTTGGATGCTTTTGCATTTGTGTGCTCATATAACCATCTGAATTCATTAATATAGTTTTATTTACTGGTTTTTGGCTTGGTTTTTGCTTGATATTAGAACAATTTAACGCCACGTCTTACTGCGAAACCGGTTTGGCATTTTCTGTCTTCACCATCAAATTTAGGACCCTAATATCGACGCCTTACACTTATGAGCCAATTACAAAAAAATATTGCGACGATTCTCATCCTTTTATTTGTTTTGGTTTCCGGTTTCACTCGCGCCGAAGCTGAAGCCGAATCCGATACATTTCAGGCATATTCCTTCATCCAGCCCAACGTTGAATTCTGGAAATCAATCTATTCCAAATATTCACTGAATCAAGGGGTTATCCACGATAAACACAATCTGAATGTTATTTATGGTGTCATTGAGCTGAAAAATCCAGACCTGCCCGGTGGGAGAAAAATTAACCGCGACCGAATAAAAAAAGCCAAGAAGAGATACAAGCAAATTTTGACCAAGCTGATGCAGGGGCATGTGCCTTCCGGAGCAGAGGAGCGATCTGTTGCCGAATTATTTGGCCCGGATGCGAAGGCATCGGACTATCGAATGGCCATGCGAAATTTACGTTGCCAGGTAGGCCAAAAAGACCGATTCCGCGAGGGTGTTATTCGCTCCGGTGCATATATTGAAGAGATCAAACAAATTTTCCGTGATTTTGATTTGCCAGAAGACCTTGCTTATTTGCCGCATGTGGAGTCATCGTTCAATCCCAAGGCTTATAGCAAGTTCGGGGCCGCCGGTGTCTGGCAATTTACGCGCTCAACCGGGCGACGGTTCATGAGCATCGGTTACGCTGTTGATGAGCGTCGAGATCCGATTATCTCTTCGCGAGCGGCGGCCAAACTGCTTAAAAACAATTTTAAAAAGTTACAAACTTGGCCTCTGGCCATTACGGCATATAATCACGGCGTCACGGGTATGCTGCGGGCAAAAAGAAAAAAGGGCAGTTATGAAAAGATTTTTAAAGAATACCGCAGTCGCATATTTAAGTTTGCTTCCAGAAATTTCTATTCTGAATTTTTAGCCGCCCGGGAGATCGCCAAAAATTATTACCACTATTTCGGCGACTTAAAATTAGATGCCCCCGTAAATACCACAGGGGTGGTCTTGGACGGTTATGCCTCGCTGCCGGAAATTGCGCGGCATTTGAAATTGGATATTCAGGCGATAAGCGATTTAAATCCGGCGTTGCGAAATCCCGTTATTCGCGGGCAGAAATATGTGCCCAAAGGATTTCATTTACGATTGCCGGCAGATAGCGGCCATGATTGGAAAAGCATGATTGCCGAATTGTCCCCCAGGCTTTTTAAGAATTTTCAGAAACGCAGCCGGATCTATACGGTCCGCCGCGGTGATACCGCAGGCCGAATTGCCAAGATACACGGGGTCAAGCTGCGCGACCTGATGGCGGCCAATAATCTGGATTCACGCGCCACCATCTATATCAATCAGAATTTGCGCATACCGCTGCCTGATGAAAAGTCGCCATCACTGGCCAAGCTCGAAAAGCGAAAAACAATAGCGAAGCAAGATGTAGCTGCGTCTAAATCACCTTTGGTTGAGGCAAAACCGCTGAAAGCTCCGACTGTTGACATGTGGCTCGCGCTGAATTCTGGTGGTGAATCCCAACAGGCCGAAGAAAGGACGATTGCCGACATTGGATTGGTTCAGACGCAAAAGCCTGTGACGGAATCAAAACCTTCCGCACTTATGGCCAGCCGGAAGCCCGATGTGGTTGCAGAAATGAAAGTGGCCGAACCCGTCCCATCAGCGCCGGTACCCGAAGATGGAAAAAAGGAAGTAACCCAGGCACTAGCGCACCTAAACGCTTATGACGAGTTGGAAGGCTGGAAAGCGACCGAACCCCTGCAATCTGCGGAGGCGGATTTGGGACTGAAAGCAGAGACACCGGGTTCAGAAGATCAGGTAGAGCCTGAGCAACAGCCTGCCCTTATTGCGCCGCCGTCCCATCCGGAGATTATTCAGGCGAATCTTGCTATTGAGCGCGTCTGGAATCAAGACCACAAACGTCTTGGAACTATACGGGTCGAAGTGGAGGAGACTTTGGGCCACTATGCAGAGTGGCTGGAGGTGACGGCCTGGGAGATTCGACGCTTAAATGGTTTTTCTTATGGAAGCGTCATTCGCCTTGACCAGGAGATTAAAATCCCCCTAATCCGGGTGTCCAAAGAGGAGTTTGAAGAAAAGCGTTTCGAATATCATAAAGAATTAACTGAAGATTTTTTTGCGACGTTTCGGGTGGGAAAAATAGAAGTTTACCACATTAAAAAGGGCGATAACATCTGGACGCTCTCAAGAGATGAGTTTGAAGTACCGTTGTGGCTCATTAGGCGCTACAATGCCGAACTTGATATTCATGCGTTGGTTCCTGCACAGAAGTTGCTCATCCCCGTCGTTGAAAAAAACGTCTAAACTGGCTTCAAAACCGTCACTTCTTACCCGTTG
>JASFPE010000030.1:0-21077 GCA_050116155.1 Desulfobacterales bacterium | reverse complement strand
CGGGCCGCCGGTGAACAGCACAGCGGTTTTGTCCTTTCCGGCCCAGTAAGAGGCCCAGGCATGGCCGCCATCGATCACACCCCTGGAAACGGCATCCAGAACCTCGAAGGCCGGCACAACAGTCCCTGCGGGAAGGGTTTCGATCTCGAGCCTGCCCCCGGACATCTTTTTCACCTGCTCGGCGAACATTAGGAAGTTTTCGTACAGAGTCGACCCTGCCGACCAGGTGGCCTGGAACTTCAGCTTAAATTTTTCTTGAGCCAGGGTCGTTTGGGGCTGTAGGACCAACAACAGAGCCAATGCCACGACGACAACGGTGATCCAAACTTTAATTCTCATTTTCCTACCTCCTTTTCAAAGTTGATGGAATACCCAAGTTTCTGATTATGGTCGTGTGGTGCGGCAACAAAGCCTTTGTCACCTCGTTTCAGGTCTCAAGTTTCAACATCGTTTGTCTTTTGTCCTTAAGTTTATCCATGCAAGCTTTTTCGACCAATACAAAGACTAAAAAAAACAAATGCCTCCAAGGGAGATACGCTATCCCCAGGAGGCACAGTTATCGACATGTCATCAAAACCTTTCTCATCATTTACTCAAATCCGGTGGTACAGCGTTAATGTGTTGTTGAGGCGAAATTTGATTTAGTAAATAACCAGTATTTAGAGATTAGAAAAGCATCTAATATCATTGTATATGGATTGTCAAGCAAAAATTGACGCTGATTTTCTGAAATCAGGCGGGCATGGTCAGGCTGTCCAACAACTCGTTTCCACTTCCTTGAGAGGCTGTGTCGCAATTCAAAAAAGCGCTTAAATTCTATCTGTCATGCCGGACTCGATCCGGCATCCAGTAACGTAATCGTCTGAAAAAGCACTGAATTCCGGGTCAAGCCCGGAATGACAAAAACAGCAAATGCGTGGTTTTGCCAATTACGACACAGCCTCCGAAGGGGGAGGACTTTTAGCGCAAGCAGGGATTATTGGACAGCTTTGCACCTATAAATGCCTAAATTGACGCGCATGCATTGCAGGCGGGGCGACCGTATGTTCGATCAGCTTAAACCGGCTTAAACTTCCGGGGTTTTCTTGAGCTTTTCTGCCCAGAATTCCTGTTCCTGTTCTCTCCAGTTGGGTCCGTGAAATCTCTTGTCATAATATCCGCCGAGCCTGTCGAACCATCTCACCCAGGGGCTCTTTTTTTTCTCCAGGGCTTCGAGCACATCGGCAACGAAAAGATCGATTTCGTGCATTTTTTCTTTGGGGGCGTAGTAGCAGGCTCCTTCTTCAGCGGATTTCTTCAGATTT
This sequence comes from Desulfobacterales bacterium, assembly GCA_050116155.1. Lineage (GTDB taxonomy): Bacteria > Desulfobacterota > Desulfobacteria > Desulfobacterales > JAHEIW01. The sequence goes on along the minus strand of JASFPE010000030.1, from coordinate 19,773 downwards.
TCTTCGGATAAGCCATGGGCGGTCAGCATCAGGGCCGGTATTTCCTGTTCATTTGCGATTTTGAGAAGCTCAAACCCTTTTACGCCCATGATGTCCAGGATCGCGATATCGTACCGTTCACCTTCGAGTCGTTTTTTCCCTTCTTCAAATGAGGAAGCCGGGTCAATCCTGCACATATCCAGAAGCTCAATTAACTGTTCCAGAACATCCGGTTCGTCATCTACGATAAGAATTTTTTTGCCTTTTAATCTGTCTTTTGGATCCATTTCGATTTCTCCATCTCATGATTGCCTGTTTGATTCTCCGCCGAAGGCGGATCCGGGTTCGGTTTATTCAGGATCAGTTGATCTTTAGCACGCAGGATCAATAAATGCAAATTTCTTTTCTTTTACGCTTTTGATATTTTCACTTGTTTTTACGATCTTAGTCGGTCTATATGTAAAAATGGAAGCGAGAAATCGAGCTTGTCGAGAAGCTTTTGTTCTTCTTGGTAATTCAATTTGTTGTAGGAATTTAATAACCTGAATGAGGAGACAGGGACGTGTTACCCCGCGCCAAAACCTACGATGAGGTATACCAAGGCTTTCGATGGGAGATTCCGGAGGCCTATAACATTGGCTTAGACATCTGTGACAAGTGGGCGCATCAGCGGTACCGCCTGGCCCTGGTTTATGAGAATGAAAAAGGGCAGGTTGAAAAGTATACCTTCTGGGATTTGAAAAATTTATCCAATAAATTGGCCAACGGATTGATTGCCCATGGCGCCGCAAAGGGTGATCGCATCGGGATTCTTTTGCCCCAGTGTCCTGAAACTGCCATTAGTCACATCGCTGCGTATAAGATCGGGGCGGTCGCCATCCCGCTGTTTACGCTTTTTGGCACAGATGCCCTGGCGTATCGATTGTCGAACAGTGAGGCCCGGGTGATTGTTACGGATGCAGCCAACCTGACAAAGATACTGGAAATCCGGGACAACCTGCCGCAGCTTAAACTGGTCATTGTGACCGGTGGTGAAAAAAACAAAGGCGTGCTGAAATTCTGGGATTTGATCGAGCACGGTTCGGGTGAATTTGAAGCGGTTCAAACCAAAGCCGATGATCCTGCGCTGATCATTTATACCTCCGGCACAACGGGTCCGCCCAAGGGTGCTTACCATGCTCACCGGACATTGCTGGGCCATTTGCCGGGAGTTGAATTTCCTCATAATTTTTTCCCCAGAGAGGATGATTTCTTCTGGACACCGGCGGACTGGGCCTGGATCGGTGGTCTCATCGATGTGCTTTTTCCCAGCTGGCATCACGGAATACCGGTACTGGCGTATCGTGCCAAGAAATTTGATCCGGAGGAGGCCTTTCATCTCATTGCAAAATACGGGATTCGCAATGCGTTTATGCCACCGACTGCCCTGAAGTTAATGCGTCAGGTCAAGGATCCGAAAAGCCGCTATCATTTCAGCATGCGAAGTATCGGCAGCGGTGGTGAAACCCTGGGAGAAGAGCTGCTGGATTGGGGCAAAGAGGTGATGGGATTAACCATCAATGAATTCTATGGTCAGACGGAGGTCAATCTGGTCGTCGGCAATTGTGCCGTATGCATGCAAAACATCGCCGGATCCATGGGTAAGGCGGTTCCGGGACATATTGTCGATGTCGTGGATGAATCGGGTAATCCGTTGCCTCCGGCGACTGTCGGTGAAGTCGCCATCAAAGGCCCGGATCCGGTCATGTTTTTAGAGTACTGGAAAAACCCGGAGGCCACCAAAGAGAAATACATCGGGGACTGGTGTTTGACCGGCGATTTGGCCCAAAAGGATGGCGAGGGCTACTTCTGGTTTGTGGGTCGCAAAGATGATGTGATCACCAGTGCCGGCTATCGCATCGGGCCGGCTGAGATTGAAGACTGTCTTTTAAAACATCCTGCCGTTGGTATGGCAGCCGTTGTCGGCAGCCCGGATGAGGTGCGAACCGAAATTGTGAAAGCTTTCATTGTACCAAAGCCCGGCACAACCCCGGCACCTGAGCTTGAAATTGAAATTAAAAACTTTGTTAAACAGCGTTTGGCTGCTCATGAGTATCCGCGTGAAATAGAGTTTGTCGAAGAATTACCCATGACTGCCACCGGAAAAATCATGCGCAAAGACTTAAAAGAGCTTGAGGTCAAACGCAAAGCGAAGTCTTAAATAAAGGATTTACCATATGGCGCACTACACAGAAAAAAGGGCCAACCCCCGTACGTCTTGTAAGGTGCCGGCCACGATAGAAGAGCTAAAGGCTAGTTTTTTGTATCGGGCCAGATTGGTTAATTACAGCAAGAACGGGATGTTTCTGGAGACCGATGTGATATTGGATTCAGATTCCGAAATCGTCATCGGACTTGAAGATTCGCCCTTTGCTTCTCGTGAATCCTCCTCCGATGCGCCCGTGTGTTATCGGGCAAGCGTTAAATGGCAAAAAAGCACAAAGGGGAGTATTTTTAATTTCGGTTATGGAGTTCGAATCATTTCGGATGCGGATAAAAAGCGTATGCCTGCAAAAAGTTCTCCGGGAAAACGCGAATTGAGGAAGCATCCCAGAAAAGCATACTCAAAGCCGGTTTATTTTACTTCTGAGAATCAATTTTACAAAGGGCTTACCCGCAATATAAGTCGTCATGGCATATTTGTTAAAGCCAGAGGGGCTTTTAATGTGGGTCAGACCATCAAACTTGTTATTCCAGGCACCAAGATCGACAACGGGGTGATGCTGAAGGGTGAGGTGATTCATCTAAGTCAAACAGGAATCGGTGTAAAATTTAAAACCTTACTAAGAAAAAAAGAGACCGTAAGAGACAGGGGTGGGAGACGTTCGGGAGATGATCGAAGAAGTCTGTTTTTCTCTGAATATATCCCGGAGAAAAGATCCGGTCAGGATCGCAGAGCCGGATCGGATCGTAGGAGCCTTAAAGATATTAAGCGCAGAAATCAACTTGACCTGCGTGATGCTTTTAAAAAATAATTATCACACATTAATCTCATCTCATAGGGTATGCTTTTCAACAAACTTCAAATTTAGGTTTATTCCCAGCCCGGGCCTCTGCGGGATATCTAAATAGCCGTCTTTCATGATAAATTTTTCCAGAGTAACTTCCTCACGAAACGGGTGGGCAGAACGGTCATATTCAAAAAACGGTTCTGCGGCAAAGCGGCGTTCGGGGAAATGGGGTAGGCTGGCAAAAAATTGCAAAGCTGCGGCCAGGCCTATGTTCGTGCCCCAAACATGAGGGATCAGCGGAATATTTGCCGCACTGGCCATGGCAACGATCTTCATTAGTTCGGTAAAACCGCCTGCAGCGCAAAGGTCCGGCTGAAGAATATCCACGGCGCGAAGGTTAATGAGATTCCGAAAACCATAGCGGGTATACTCGCATTCCCCGCCCGCAATGAGGATATTGGATTTTTTTCTGACCTCACAGTACCCTTCCAGATCCTCAGGCGGGACGGGTTCTTCAAACCAGTAGATATCAAATTCTTCAAGTTTGCGGGCCAGTTGAATGGCCTCGGATGAATTATATGCATGATTCGCATCCACCATCAGGCAAACTTTTTCTCCGATAGCCTGCCGTATGGCCTTTACGTAACTGACATCCCTGTCGATTCCATATCCTACCTTGAGTTTCATACCACTGAAACCTTCTTCCTTGTAGCCGAGAGCCTCGTTCACCAGGGCTTCAATCACATCCGGCACGTTTTGGGGCTCATACAATCCGGTGGCATAGACACGTGCTTTATGGCGATAGGCTCCCCCGAGCAACTTAAATATGGGCAATCCCTGGGCTTTTCCCTTGATATCCCACAGGGCAATATCGATGGCGCTCAGCGCGGAGATGGTCACGCCTTTCATTCCCTGATCTCGTGTCCAATTATACAGGCTATCCCAGATAACATTTGTATCCAAAGGGTCTTTATCCATGAGTACTGGACCGTATACATCGCTGATGATACCGGCGGCTATTTTGGCCGGCCCGCCGAAATAAAAGGCCTCTCCAACCCCCGTGATTCCCTCATCGGTAGAGACCTCACAGAGAACCGCCTGTCGGCTGTCGGTAACCCGCTGAGACCAACCAAAGGATTTACCTTCAATTATTTCCTGCAGAACATAGGTTTTTACCCCGGTTATTTTCATGCTCACCTCCCTGGACTGTTATTTGTATAAGATACGGATGTGAACCGTCAATTATGAATTTTAATATATCGTGATTGCAGCGTCAAAATTGCATGTTTCTGAAATTATAATCCAATGGTTTTCCTTGTTTTCTATTCAGAGACTATGATAAAGCAAGGTACAATCAAAGGAGCCCCCGTATCAATATAGAAATAGGATTTTAGAAAATATGTCTGAAGCCAATCAAATCATCATCGGTATCTGCATTCTCATCGCTGTCGTGATGTTGAACAGAAAGTTCCATGCCTGGAAGATAAAACGAGCGTATTTTAGCATCGTTCGCGACATTAAAGCAAAGGGCGCATTTGATCAAAATTCTGCAGTAAATCTTCGCTATGCTAACCAGCCCATGTTCAGGGTCGGGCTCAGGGATCACCGGCCGATTGCATTGCAGCATCTGGTCCAGGACAATATTGTCGGCGTGACGGAGGATGGGAGGTACTTCCTTAAAGATAAGAGTGTCTAAAACCGGCTTGAAAGCCGGTTTTGGTTATTCGTTATTAGAAAAACGGGTCTATCGACCCGTTTTTTTTTACCAGAGTTTGAGAGAATCTAGGAAAAGCTGCTTCAGATCCTCCGGGCTTGCCGGTCGTGGCGATAGTTTTGTAACGCGATGCTGGGGGATGGTTCCTTCCACCAGCTTATCAACATCATCAGAGCTGAACCCCACGGCATTCAATCCGTTCGGCATATCCACCTTACGCATCAAATCAATGATGGCATTTGCCAGAATTTCACCGGCATCATCCGGACTCGCATCAGAGGTGTCCACGCCCATTAACCGGGCCGCGTACAGGTGCAGTTGCGGATTCGCAGGTGCCGTGAAGCGAAACACGGCAGGGGCGTTGAGAACCACTGCCATACCATGGGGTACCAGGGGATGTCCCGGCGGGTATCCTTCGGGCACATAATCGCGCACCATGCCCGCTACCGGATAGGACATACCGTGGGCCAGGTGAACGCCGGCATTGCCGAAACCGATGCCCGCCAGCGTGGCCGCCAGCATCACCTGAGAACGCGCCTCGTCGTCGTCAGGATCTTCTATGACCCGGACCAGATTATTAGAAATCATTTCAGTCGAACGTGAAGCCCAGATATCGCTGATTGGATTCGCTCCCTGGTATGCCGGTCGCATTTTAGGTGATTCGGGTGCAGGCCGCTGATGGTACGGCAATGCCGTTATAGATTCCAATGCATGGGTCAGTTGATCCAGGCCGGTACAGGCGGCAACCATTTTGGGAAGCGACCGGGTATTATTCGGATCCACGACCCCTTTAACCGGTCGCAGCGCACGATGGGCAATTCCGGTTTTTGCATGCATTTCCAGATAATCAAAAATGGCAACCCCGGTTGTCTCGCTGCCCGTGCCGGCTGTTGTTGGGACAGCCACCAAGGGTTTTAAAGTTCCCGGAACCGGCTTGCCCTCGCCAACGGGAGGATTGACATAGGTCATAAAATCCGCCGGATATGTAGAATACAAGTTCGCCACTTTTGCCGTATCCATGCTGGAGCCACCCCCGACAGCCACAAATCCGTCAAATTTTCCTTCTTCGGCAAATTTGATGGCTGCTTTAAAGGAAATATCCGTGGGTTCCACCGATGTCTGGTCAAACAACACAGCATCGATGCCATAATCATTCAAAGAATCCAACGCAACGGTGACAGGTTCACTATCCGTCAAATTCGGGTCGGTAACTACCATCACCCGGGAGGCGCCTTGCTCTTGCATGTCCCATCCCACTTCCCGGGTAACCCCGGAGCCAAATTTGATGCTTGATGTGTCCATTGAAAAAGCCGTCTCTAGCTTCATGGATTTTGCCTCCCTTCTTGTCGAGTACCTGCAATTTAAAACTTATCGGTAAAAGTTGACCGGTTAGCCCGTTGTCCGTTCGCCGGTTGAAATTCGAAAGAACAAATTTTTTCTACTGGCCAACGGGCTAACAGGCAAACCGGTAAACCTTATTTGCTTATAAAACTTCTGGCGATTGTAACTGCCTCTGCCGCATCCTCACCATAAGCATCTGCTCCGATATTTTCGGCAAAATCAGCGCCCACCGGCGCACCGCCGATCATTACTCTCACCCGGTCCCGGATACCCCCGTTTTCCAACGCTTTGATCACTTTTTCCATTTCCGGCATGGTGGTGGTTAACAGGGCAGATAATCCCAGAACATCGGGTTGAAGCTGTTTTATTTTGGACATCACCGTATCTACTGTGGAATCAACACCCAAGTCTATCACTTCAAATCCGGCTCCCTCCAGCATCATCGCCACCAGGTTTTTACCGATATCATGCAGATCGCCTTTAACGGTGCACAGAACCACTTTGCCTTTTGATTGGCTCTGATCCTCCTTTAGCAGCGGCTTTATGATATCGAGTCCTTTTTTCATCGTCATGGCCGAAACCAGCATCTCCGGCACAAATATTTCAGAAGCTGCAAAGCGCTGACCAACCACATCCATGGCTGTAATCAAAGCATTATTGATCAGGTGATCTAGATTAGCACCGTCGGCAATAGCCTTTTCTACCAGCGCCTCAACCTCCGTATGCTTCCCGGCAACAACGATGTTTTTAATTTCAGTAAACAGCTTTTCCATTTATATTTTCTCCTCTGCCATACAAGGCTGACTTGAAAAATAAACATCGAACATCGAACTTCCAACGTTGAACATCGAATAATGATGTCGCTTCGCTCCGCAATTTAATTTCATTTGTTTTCATAAATTCGAAGTCGAATTTTGGAAGCATACTTCGTCATCTTTTTTTATTCAGAATTCGATGTTGGACGTTCGATGTTCTTTTTCTTAATCCTTCATGGGCAAAAATAATTTAACATTTATGAGATTTGTCCCTGACCGTAGAAGTATCATTTCCTATTACGAATAACCTAGTATCCCTCAGAAGCAGCTTCCACTATCGCCTTCAGATTTTCCATCGGGGTTGCCAGCGGAATGGCACACTCGGGACCGATGATATTGACTCCGGCCTCGACGGCATAACGCACCTGTTTGTATACATCTTCCGGTGTTCCCTGATAAAGCACTTCGGGATTATTCACATTTCCCACCAGAGAAACGACCCGACCTATTTTTTCAACCGCCAGTCTGGCATCCACCTGCCACTCCATGTGGTAGGCATCCACGCCGGATTGGGCAAACAACTCCAGCCGATCGGTACAATCGCCGCATACGTGCAGTATGATCGGTCCGTTGATGCGGCTGGTAACTTTCTGGTGGACGGGCAGCAGGATTTCTTGGTAATGATACGGCCCCACAAGGCTGCCGGTGACATGATCGGCCATGACCACGATATCGGCACCGGCCTGAAATTGAGCGTTGGCAAAGGCAATGGTCACCGGCATGAGTTGTTTGAGCATTTTGGTGACCTTATCGATTTCTCCCATGCCGATTTGCAGCAGAAAGTTTTGCGTGCCGGCCATGTGATAGGACAGCGTCCAGGGGCCCATCACTTTGCCAACGATGGCTGCGCTTCCCCCGACATGTCGTCGCAGGATGGAGAGGGCATCGAGAACGACTTTAACAGAGGGTTTCTCCAGGAAATTGTCCGGCACCTGGACATCGGAAAAATCCTCATGAGGGAAATTTTTATTGTCCGGCATGCGGTCACGATCGCCCCAATCCACTTCACACCCCAGGGCCGCACCTTCCTGCTGCACGCTGAATTCGGGCATGACCGTGTCAAAACCCAACACCTCATGCCCGGCCAGGGCCAGTTCCGCCATGGCGTTGGCATCCAGGTGTGCTTCGGGAAATGAAACCCCGGCAGCATCCATCAAGCCATGGCAGACAATCGATGTGGGATTTCCCACCGGAGGACGCTCTCCTTTGCGGCCGTTGAACAGGGCGGACATCACTAGATTGTAAGATGAGGACTTCACAGTTGTTAACCTCCTATCAGTGTCCAGTATTTTGCAGGTTTCAGGTTTCAGGTGTCAGCAAGCATTAATTGAGGAATTGCAAATTTAGGAATTAAATGTATCTTGTCGATCTTATTCATCGATACACGAATTCCTCAATTCCTAAATCATTGGTTTCCTAACACCTGACACCCGACACCTGAAACCCAATCTTTAAAGAAATATTTTCCCTGGATTCAGCAGACCTTTGGGATCGATCAGCTCCTTAATTTCTCGCATGAGCTGATAGCTCTCACCATGTTCCAGTTCCATGAATTTTCGCTTACCGATGCCGATGCCGTGTTCTCCCGTGCAGGTTCCGCCCAATTTTACTGCCTGTGTCACGATACGATGGTTGATATCATGGAGCATGGCCCATTCCTTCTCGTCCCCGGGGTTCCCCATCAGGACGACATGCAGATTGCCATCCCCGGCGTGGCCAAAAACATAGCCGGCGGCATCATTTTCATCAACCAGTTTCTGGGAGAAAACGATCATTTCAGGATAGTTGGAGATCGGGACAGCTGCATCAACGATAATGGGTTCTGTGCCGGGGTGGGCGCGGTGGATGGTTTCATAGGCCTCGTGACGAGCCCGCCACAGTTCCTTGCGCTCGGATTCCGCCACACCGGATCGAAAACCGGTGGCTCCGCAATCTTCACACAATTCCCTTGCCAGATTTTCGACTTCTTTTAAAGTCGCTTCGCTAATACCGTGAAATTCACAGAAAAGTGATGGAACTTCGGCAAGTCCAAAACCCTTTTCCCGATTCATCAGCTGGATCAGCTGGGGCGGCAACAGCTCAAGGGCGGCCGGATCCAACCCGGAGCCGATCATCAAGGCGACAGCTTTGGACGCATTTTCCAAAGCATCAAACGTGATGGTGGTCGCCAAATGGTGAGACGGTATTCCCGTCAGGCGCAAGGTTGCCTCTGTGACCACACCCAAAGTGCCTTCTGAGCCCACGAATAACCGGGATAAATCGTAACCGGAGGAAGATTTATGCGCCTTACAGCCGGTGTGAATGATATTTCCATGAGGTAGTACAATGGTTAATTTCATCACGTAGTCTTTGGTTGCCCCGTATTTCACGGTTTGAACGCCGGATGCATTGTTGGCAATCATACCACCAATTGAGGCATCTGCACCGGGATCGACAGGGAAGAACAGGCCGTGTTTGCCACATTGACGATTCAATTCTTTGCGCAAGACCCCGGGTTGAACATCGACCTGCAGATCCTGGGGCCGGATTTCAATAATTTTGTCCATTTGGGTCATGTCTATTACGAGTCCTCCCAAAGTTGGCACCGGATTTCCCTCGGTGCTGGTTCCGGCACCCCAGGGAGTAACCGGAATATCCTGCGCATAGGTCCAGGATAGGATTTTGGCAACTTCGCCGGTGGTGACCGGCCAGACAACGGCTGCCGGTAAGGTGCCTTGGTGGGCGGAGACATCTTTGAGGTGAAGTTCTCGATTGGATTGACCGGTGGAAAAGCGCTCAGGATCTACAAACGCCGATAAGGCTGAAATTTGTTCTGGGGTGAATTCATTCATTGGGTGTTCCCTTTATTGCTGGATTCAGGGTTTTTCGATTGCGGATGTTGGATTTCGGATTTTAAAAATAAAACGTCATAAAAAAAGTCGATTGAGAAATTCAAGGATTAGAGAATTGAGCAAAGAGAATTTGGTTTATGCTTTTAATTCCTAAATGTGCAATTCCTAAATTTATGCGACTTTCAATCCACTATCTGAAATCCGAAATCCGCAATCGAATGCTTCTGTCCTCTGACTTCTGATTCCTGACAAAGGTATATTAACTATAAGAATAAGGATCAAGGACAAAAAAAGCAATCACCCCTGATGCCTGGCAAGCATTCTTGCCAGGGGGGGTCCTTCTTGGAATATTTCTATCATAATTTCTGCGGTCCAGCGGGCCGCCTCGCGGGCCACAGCCTGACAGCCGTCGGGGTTAGCCTGCATCAGGGCATGCAACGCTTTGCGTTCCTCGATTTTTCGCAGGTCAAACGACCTGCCAAACTTAATTTTCTGAATCTCGGTGCAGACGACCGTTTGGTAGTTTTCCTCAAATTTAATACACAGCCGGTCAGCGTATTTCATGCCTCGCTGATACTGATCAATCATTTCCAGATCTTCCCGTCCGGTGAGGTAGCCAATCATCATTAGACCCCCGGCAAGAGACCCGCACGCGGTGCCCCTGCGGGCCACACCGCCTGCAAAGGTTGTGGCTGCCCGAAGTACATCAATTTCAACAATGCCGAATGCCTCCATCAAGGCTGCCAGCACGGTTTGACTGCATGCATAATATTTGCTTTCGTAGCTATAGGCCAATTGGGCTGCCTTCTCAACAGCTTGCTGATATTTGAGATCATCCATTTTTATAGATCCTTTTTTGATAACAAAAGTATTTCATCATCGTTATGTATCAAGCCATATTTTAATCAGAAGTGGCATATTCTACTGAAGTATTGCTAAAATGACTAAGATACAGTAGAAGTGGTTTCAAAACCCCATCTAAGGCTCGATAGCTGTGTTGCGATTCGGTTTAAAATGCTCACGTACTGCGTTGTACGCTCCGCTTTTAAACCGAATCGATCCCGCCTCCGGCGGGGACTCTCAAACCTAAACTGAGGTTTTGAAACCACTTCTAAACAAAAGGATAAAAATATGACCTTGCTTTTTACAAGGGGGCTATCGTCTTGTCAAACCAAAACATTGGAATTAGATTAATATATCTGATAGATATAACGTATTCGACTAAGATCCCCGTAATTTGCTGTTATGGGAGGAAACACAGTAATGTTTGTTTATTGGGATTCATCTTTATTTAGAGCATTGAGGTGATGAAGAGGCGTTATATGCATAAATCGAGAAACAAATTCATGTTTGTGTTGGCGATATCCTGTGCCTTGATATTTTTGTGCGGTGACGGCAATTTCAATCAATCATTTGCGCAATCATTGCTGCCTCAAGAGATAACCTTCAATCAGATCTACCGGGCGGGTCCCGGATTGCCTGTGGGAAAAATTCAATCGGTTTGGGGAGACGTGGTAATTTTGCACACCGATATGGCCGATGGCTACCCGGCGAAGGTAGGGCTGCCTTTATTTAACGGCGATACGATAGTTACCGCCGAAAACGGGAGCTTCGGCTGTAAGCTCAATGATGGTAGCATTATCAGGCTGGCCTCCAATTCAAAGCTTTCCATTAACCAGAGCACCCATGATACCAGGCGAAAAACCAGTTTCTCGGCGCTTTCACTAATTCCGGGACATGGCTATTTTAGAATAGCAAAACTGGATGAATTTGAGCCCCGTGAATTCAAAGTGGAGACCGATGTCGTTGTCGCTGCCGGAAGAGAAGCTGATTTTATCCTTGTGGCTGCCGAGGGGATCAATGAACTTTTAGCTTTGCAAGCTACTGTTTTGCAGGTAGCGAGTCTGGAAGATCCGGAGCAAAAGATTATTCTTTCAGATTTTCAGCGCGCCGTCATCCAGCAAGGCATATTGCCTTCGACAGTAGAAATGATCCCGGCTGAACAGGCAGCACAGCTGGTAAGTCAGTTTTATCAGGTTCCCGAAGGTATTTTATCTGACATGGCTATGAAAAAGCTCGATGAAGAAGAGGGCCTTGAAGACGAAGATATTTTGGAGGAGGACATTGAGGAGGAAGATTCTTACATCGAATAATCAGTAGCCATTTTGAATTTAGTGAGGTGAGTATTGTGAGGGCTTTCCGTAATTTTGATATTCAGCAATTCATATCCAAAATTATCGATTTTATTCGAATTGATATCTGGCGTATTCGTTTGGATGATCTACCGTTTAATAGGTCAATTGTTATCAAATTATTGAGAATTATTATTTTAACGCTACGCGGGTTTGATCAGGACAAATGCCTTTTGCGCGCGTCCGCCCTCACGTTTTACACATTGCTTTCCATCCCTTCGGTGATGGCCATGTTTTTCGGGGTGGCCAAAGGATTTGGTTTTGAAAAACGGCTCGAGGCAAATCTCATGGCGAATTTTCCCGGCCAGGAAGAGATTCTGATAAAAGTCATCACATTTGCAAATTCTCTGCTTGAACAAACCAAGGGTGGGCTTATTGCCGGTATTGGAGTGGCTGTGCTGTTCTGGTCCGTGTTAAAAGTTCTCGGCCATATTGAAAGCTCACTGAACAGTATCTGGGAGATCAAAGAAAGCCGCAGCTGGGGCCGCAAAATTAGTGATTATCTTTCGGTGATGCTTCTTTCCCCAATATGTATTCTGATGTCCGGGAGCCTAACGGTTTTTATCACCACCCAAATTACGGCCATAACCCAGAAGGTAAAACTGTTGGGCTTTTTCAGCCCCCTTATTTTTTTTAGTTTTAATTTGATTCCTTTCGCGTTGATTTGGGTATTGTTTACGGTAATTTATGTGCTCATGCCGAATACGAAAGTAAATTTAAAAGCCGGTTTGCTGGCCGGAATTGTTGCCGGTACGATATACCAGATTTTCCAGGGCATTTACATTGACTTTCAAATCGGGGTAGCCCGGTATAATGCCATTTATGGAAGTTTTGCCGCTTTGCCGTTATTTTTAATGTGGGTCCAGATTAGCTGGTGGATTGTATTGTTTGGGGCGGAACTTTCATTTGCCACCCAGAATGTCGATACCTATGAATATGAACCGGATTGTCTCAAAATAAGTCCGGCTTTTAAAAAGCTCTTGACGTTACAGGTGGCTCATCTGCTGATTCACAATTTTAAAGAGGGCCAACGGCCGTTGACCGACTCACAGATCTCACAACGCCTGGAAATACCGGTGCGGCTGCTGCATCAAATACTCTATGAGCTGACCGCCGCGGACCTGTTTATTGAAACCAAAACCAATGAAGATAAAAGGTTCGGTTATCAACCGGCCCGCGATATCAATGGGCTCACAATAAAGCGGATTCTCGAGGCCATCGAGCAACATGGCGTCGATACCATTCCCGTTGCCAGAACCGATGAATTTAAAATCTTATCGGAGTCTTTGGAAAAATTCAGCGAGGCCATCGAAAACTCACCGGCCAATAGATTGCTGAAAGATATTTAACAGACTAATTATTTTTTAGCTTTTTGTGGCAAAATATTATTAATAATCACAGCGCTGTAGATTTATTGTACTGGAATAATGGAATGGTGGGCACGAAGTGAAGCTTTAGCGCTATAATGGAAAGATGGGTTTTTAATCGAATCGCGTCTCTAATTTTATCTAAAATAGACCTTTTCCGAATTTATAACCCAGTATTCCAGAATTCCAACATTCCAGGGCGTTGTTTTATTATTTTTCCTGTGATGAGAGAATTATTGTAGGGCGGGTTACACCGCGCTCGCTGGATGCTATTTAAGGAGCCCTACCGTGCCCATTCCCGGCAATCTTCTCACAACCGCCATGGCGGTTATGCCTCACAAGGATTCGACCCGGGCATTGGAAATCGCTCTGTCTCTGGATATTCCGTTCTGGCCTCAACTTCCCCGCTTGAGTTATTATGAGGATATGTATGTTCAGGCCTCCGAGCACTTTCCGGGGATTTTACTGGACATTGAAAAGCAGACGCTTTCTTTTTCAATCGATAAATTTGCAACCGAGCTTGAAGAGACTCTGATTCATTTCGAAGAACCCGAGTATTTCGATATCAGTCGGGAGTACTCTAAGGTTTATCATCAATTTCTTGAGATGGACCTGACCGACCGGCCTGCCATACGGGGACAGCTCGAAGGCCCCATCAGCTTTGGACTCAATGTCTTGGATCAAAACAAACGGCCCATTCTATTTGATGACACTATTAGACCATTTATGTTCGAATTTATGGCCAAGCGTATCAACGTTCAGCTAAACCGCCTAAAACAGATAAACCCAAACGCCTTTATGTTTATCGATGAACCGGGGCTGCAGTTTTTGTTCAGTGCGCTTTCCGGATATGATAGCACGGCGGCAAGCAAGGATATGGAAGAATTTGTTACCATGATGGAGCGACCCTGCGGCATTCATCTTTGTGGCAACCCGGACTGGGATTTTTTGCTGAATCTTGATCTGGATATTCTTTCTATGGATATTTACCTGAATGCAGAGGTCTTTTCTTCCTATGCTGAATCAATTAAACGATTTCTCAACAGAGGTGGCGTGCTGGTGTGGGGTATTGTCCCGACGAACTTCGAGCCCTTTGATAAAGAAAGCATGGATTCGCTGGCATCTCTGCTCGAAAGTGTGTGGGCAGTTTTGGATAAACGAGGAATTGATAGAGATGACATCTTATCCAGAAGCCTGATCTCTCCTGCCACGTGCTGTCTGGTCAATCCGGACGGCGAAAAAACCGTTGAAAAAGCCTTCACAGTCGTCCGTGAACTATCTCAAAAGCTGCGCAGAAAATATAGGTTATTTTAAACCCAATACCTGTATTTTCTGTGATTTCCGGTATTCCTCAATCCCAGTGTATTTTTATTTGACATCTGCGTTCATTTTTTTTAAGTTATTCAAATTGTAATTATGGTTAAGTATCCAAAAGTTCTAAAATCATATGAAATTACGTCATATTTTTCGAAAACGGGATATTTAACACGATTCTGGGTAAATGGAATGATGGAGCATGGGTTGGATATTAACGGGTAGCTTAAACATAGATCAAAAAGGAGGGAATATGAAAAAATTTTTAATTGCAGCTGCGGTGATTGCATTGGTATTTGCGTTCGGCACCGTACAGGCCAAAGACTGGAAACTGGTTCGCATCGGCGTGGAAGGTGCTTATCCACCGTTTAGTTATACTACAGCAGATGGCAAGCTGGAAGGGTTTGACATTGACATCGCCCGAGCGCTGGTCAAAGCCATGGGCGCTGACGTCAAACTGGTGGCCCAGGACTGGGACGGCATTATTCCTGCATTGTTGGCCAGAAAATACGATGCCATCATTGCGTCCATGTCCATTACGGAAGAACGCAAGAAAAAGGTGGCGTTCACCAACAAGTATTACAATACACCGGCTAAATTTGTTTGCAAAAAAGGCACTATGGAAGAGTTCACCCGCGAAAAGGTGGCGGAAGTAACCGCCGGCAAGAAGGTCGGTGTCCAGCGCGAGACCATTCATGACCGTTTCATTTCTGATGTCGGCAAAGATGCCACTATCAAACGCTACGGCACCCAGGACGATGCCTATCTGGATCTCGTGGCCGGTCGCGTCGACATGCTGCTGGCCGACAGCGTTGCGATGTCTGAAGGGTTTCTCAAAAAACCCGAAGGCAAGGATTTTCAGTTCATCGGCCCCGATATAACGGATGTAGATTGGTTCGGTGTGGGTGCCGGAATCGCCTGCCGAAAAGAGGACAAAGACCTTGTGGAAATGTTTAACAAGGCCATCGAACAGATCCGCGCGGATGGAACTTATAAGGCAATCCAGGATAAATATTTCGACTTCAACGTCTACGGCGATTAGATCGCTACGGCGATTAGATCGCTGCGGCGAATAAATCGAAGCATTAAAGATCATCCGATATCCGGCCTTTGCGGATGGTCGTTCGTTTGAACATTAACCATTGTATATAATGGGGGAGATTTGCTCCCCCATTTCTATTTGCGGTGATGTACCTAAAAAACTATGTCCGTACACTGTGAAAGGAACATTACACATCTTATGACCACGAACACCAAAACAATAAAGAAGCACATCCTGCCCGCTTCAAGTATGGGAAATGAGCGCATCTTGACGGCTATCCATTACGGAAATCAAAATTCGCAGAAAAAGGCTTATATTCAGGCAGGCCTCCATGCCGATGAAGCCCCGAGCTTTGTTGTCGTGCACCATCTGATCGACCTGTTCGATCAGGCAGACGCGGCCAAAAAAATCAAAGGGCAAATTATCCTCGTTCCGGTGGCCAATCCCATCGGGGTAAGCCAGTGGCGTGACGAAATCCTTCAGGGTCGTTTCGATTTTTTCAACAGCGTCAACTTCAACCGCCGCCACGTAGACATGACAGCCCAAATCGCCGAGCACATTAAGGACCAGCTTCACGAAACACCTGAAGAAAATATTGCTCTGATTCGCAAGGTTGCCGGGGAGGTTCTTTCTGAAATGACTCCGGGGGATGAGGCGGAATATCTGAAACATCTCCTGCTTTCCCTGTCATATGATGCGGATATTGTGCTGGATCTGCACTGCGACGATATGGCGGTGCTGCATGTTTATCTGGGCACATCGCTGTGGCCGGACGCAGCCGATTTGTCTGCTCAGCTGGGAGCCGAGGTGACGCTGCTGGCGGAGGATTCCGGGGTTACGCCATTTGACGAAGCCTGCAGTCGGATCTGGTGGCAGTTAGCAGAAAAATTTCCGGATTACCCCATACCGTCGGCGTGCCTCTCCGCCACGGTCGAACTGCGGGGAATATCCGATGTTTCCCATAAACACGGGGCACAAGATGCCGAAAATATTTTTTTATTTTTGCAGAGAAGGGGATTTATTAAGGGAGAAGTTTCCGAGCTTCCCCCTTTACGAAACGAAGCAACCCCGCTCAGGGGGGTGGAACACATCAAAGCGGCAATGCCTGGTGTCGTCGTATTTCTGAAGGAACCCGGCGACCGCATTGAAAAGGGTGACGTCATCGCCGAGATTGTTAATCCGTTGGAAGAAGCGATGGATAATCGTATAACCATCGTCCGAAGTGGTATCGACGGCATAGTTTTCTCAACTAAGACAGACCGCTATGCCAGACCCGGACGCATACTGGCCAAGATCGCCGGAAAGGAACCCATTAAAGATAAGGGGGAGGATTTGCTGACGTTTTAATTGAGCATGGGATGCTCAATCAAAAGTTAATATTTATTGGTTATTTGTTATTAGATCTGTGGATCGCATCATCTTATGCCCCCTCCCTCTTATCCCTCCCGCCCGGGGAGGGAGGATAGAATTTCTTTATTTACGGATATTAAAGCTAAATATAGAGTTTCACTTTATGTCGCTTTTCTTTCCCCTCCCTTGACGGGAGGGATTAGGGGGGGTGAAATAAGATAAGATATTTATCAGCCAACCAGGAAAGTCAGCTTTCTCTGGGACGCAGGTGGGCATGCCAGTAGTGTTCGGCTTTTTTGAATCCCCATACAATCAGAAATGTCAATACGAGGTAAAACACCCCGGCGGTGATATACGCTTCAAAAGGCGCATAATACCGGGCGTTGACAATTCTGGCCGCCCCGAACAAATCCATAATCGTGATAATTCCTGCCAGCGAGCTGCCGTGCAACATGAAGATGACTTCATTGCCGTAGGCCGGCAAGGCCCGACGGAACGTACTGGGCAGTATGATGCGCCGGTAAACCATGGCCGTTGACATACCGCAGGCTCTGGCAGCCTCGATTTCACCATAAGCGGTCTGTTCAATGGTACCCCGTAATATTTCCGCCGTATAGCCGGCGGTATTCAGCGCAAAAGCAATCAGAGCGCACGCCCAGGCCTCCTGGAAAATGGCCCACAGAAAACTTTCCCGCAACGCATCAAATTGTCCCATGCCATGGTAGATCATATACATTTGCACCAGCAGCGGTGTGCCCCGGAAAAAATAAATATAGGCTTTCGGCAGCGCGCGGATCCATATCTTCTTTGATGTCGCCAGCAGGGCTATGGGTATGGCCATACCCAACCCGATGGCCAGAGACAACAGAACCAGATAGATGGTGACCCACAGTCCCTGAAAATAAAGCGGCAGCATTTTTATGATGACTTCGAATTCCATATACTTAATCTCTGCGAACCCCGACGCTGTAGCGCTTGTCCAACCAACGGAGGCCCATATCGGAAACGCCCGTAATAATCAGGTATAAAAATGCGGCGGTCAGAAAAAAGGTAAACGGTTTGCGGGTTGATCCGCCGGCGACAGAGGCATTGTAAACCATATCCTGAAGGCCGATGACGGAAACCAGAGCGGTAGCCTTGGTCAGCACCAGCCAGTTGTTGCCGAAGCTTGGCAGCGCATGTCGCACCATGGCCGGCAGCGTAATGCGCATAAAAACTTTCAGCGGTGTCATTCCAAACGCATAACCGGCCTCGATTTCTCCCCGGGATACGGCCAGAATGCCGCCGCGAAAGGACTCTGCCATATAGGCGCCGAAAATAAATCCAATGGTGATGACACCCGCGAAGAATGGATTTACATCGATATACTCCAGGCCCAGTTTTTCGCCGATATTGTTCACCACAATCTGTCCGCCAAAAAAGATCAGGGTCATGAGGACCAGATCGGGTATCCCCCGGATGACTGTGGTGTAGACGCCCGCGATAGTCTGGGCAATGTGAGATCGGGAAAGTTTGGCCAGGGCACCGATCATTCCGAGCACAATCGATATCAGCAATGAAAGAAACGCCACTTCTACGGTCAGCAGCATGCCTTTGAGGATCAGCGGTAAATAGTCTATTACATATGACACGTTTTGTTTAGGCCTCTTTTATGAATGTGAGCACATAAAGTTCCGTAAAGTTAATGACAGAAAGCAACGCGCAATAAATGCCTAAAATGATCTAAAGTGCCTAAAATGCCCAAAATTTTTGAACGTGCTTTCAGCACGATCGATTTAATCTTTTTTAAAGAACCGGTGAATAAGAAGCGTCGGCTTACTTCAAATTGCCGGCGATAAATTGTCGGAATCGTTCTGACTTCGGGTTATTAAAAACTTGTTGCGGTTCACCGTCTTCCTCAACCACGCCCTCGTGCAAAAATAGAACTCGGCTGGAAACTTCGCGGGCAAATCCCATTTCATGGGTCACCACCAGCATGGTGCGTCCTTCCTCAGCCAAGCTCTGCATTACTCTGAGAACTTCACCGACCAGTTCCGGATCCAGGGCCGAGGTGGGCTCATCAAACATCAGCATATCGGGTTCCATCGCCAGCGCCCGCGCGATGGCCGCGCGTTGCTGCTGGCCGCCCGACAGTTGCGCCGGATAGTAGTTTCGATGTTCGTACATGCCAACCCGCTGCATGATTTTTTCCGCTCTTTCTTTGGCTTCCGCCTTGGGAAGTTTCAGTACGTGAATGGGGGCTTCCATCACATTTTGTATGGCCGTCATGTGCGCCCACAGATTGAATTGCTGAAATACCATCGCCAGTTTGGACCGGATGCGCTCGACCTGTTTGCGGTCCTCGGGAATGCGATCTCCCGGATGCTTTTCGCGCATTTTGATGAGTTCGCCGCGAACGTAGACTTTTCCTGAGGTTGGGGTTTCCAGAAGATTGATGCACCGCAGCAGGGTGCTTTTGCCGGATCCACTGCTTCCCAGAATGGATATGACATCCTGCTCGTGGGCCTCTAAAGAAATGCCTTTCAGGACTTCTACACTACCGAAGCTTTTATGGAGATCTTCAACTTGAAGTGCGGGGACAGCCATGCTTTCGATATCCTTTCCGCCTGTCTTGTCAGCCTTCCCTTCGTCAGGAGGCCAAGATCCGATTAAGGCCTACATTGAGATGAGAGCCAACGCATTTAAACGATCGCAACTTGGAACATCAGCATGAAATAATTTATTCGCAAAGCAATAGTAAATATAAAAATAGAATGCAAGATCTTTTCTGTCTGCTTCTAAAAAAGGCAGAGCCAGCAATGGCTCTGCCTTTTTTAGTTCATTCAGCGACGACCTTTA
>JASFPE010000029.1:0-21162 GCA_050116155.1 Desulfobacterales bacterium | reverse complement strand
CCGCCCAGGCGGGACTCGCTTTTATGATGGAAATACGGCTGCTGTCGAACAGTGATGCTGATCAGGGAATAGACAGTATGGTATCATGTTAGTCAAAATTAACCCACATAACCCGCAATTACGCTTAATTAGCAAGGTGGTCGATGTTCTCAAAAACGGCGGTGTCGTCGTTTACCCAACCGATACCAACTATGGAATCGGCTGCGATATTATGAAAAAAAAAGCCATCGAACGCATCTACCAGCTAAAGCAAAGAGACAAAAGCAAGCCATTTAGTTTTATCTGCTCCGGGCTAAAAAATATCAGTTATTATGCCAAGGTATCCAATTATGCTTACAAAACCATGCGAAGGCTTTTACCGGGGCCTTATACCTTTATTCTGGAAGGCTCAAAGCTTGTGCCTAAAATCATGTTGACCAAACGCAAAACTGCAGGTATTCGCGTTCCCGACAACAATATCTGTTTGGCGCTGGTTGAGGAGCTTGGGAATCCGATTATTACCACCAGTGCAACAATGCCGGATGGCAGCATTATAAATGATGCCTCATTAATTCATGATATTTTTAAGAACCGGATAGATGTCGTGGTTGACGGCAGCATAGTTCCCGGAAAGCCATCGAGTGTGATTTCTCTGATTAACGATGAACCCGAAGTACTTCGTGAAGGACGGGGGGATGTGAGTTTGTTTGTCTAGGATTGGTTTCAGGTGCCGGGTGTCAACAATCCAACGTAGAGTGACTGACACCTGACACCCGACACCTGAAACCTTGGTGTTTAATTAGTCTTCATTTAATTTTTCCTGAAGATTCTCTCGCAGTATTTCTCCGAATGTTGAGGTGGCCGGTCCAATATTGTTGACATATTCGCTGAGTAAGTTCTGTTCGTCTTCGATTTCCATGCGTTTAATGGAAAGACCGATACGACGTTCATCACTGTTGATATTCATCACTCTGGCAGTTATGACCTCGCCGATGTTATACTTTCCGACGGGAGTTTTTATCTTTTCTTTGCTGATCTCAGATACGTGAACCAACCCTTCAATGCCTTCTTCGAGTTCAACAAAAATTCCAAAATCGGTCAGATTGGTTATCGTACCGGTGATCTCCTTTCCGACTTCATATCGCTCTGCCACCGATTGCCATGGGTCTTCAGTCAATTGCTTTATTCCGAGTGAAAATCTCTCGCTTTCCTTTTCAATATCAAGCACAATCGCCTGGACGACGTCACCTTTCTTATATATTTCGGAAGGATGTTTTATACGCTTGGTCCAGGAAATATCGGAAATATGAACGAGTCCATCGATGCCCTCATCAATTCCAATAAATAACCCAAAATCGGTAATATTTTTAATTTTTCCTTCAATGGTAGTACCAACAGGATATTTTTCACTAATCACATCCCAAGGATTGGGAGAAACCTGTTTAATGCCCAACGATATGCGTCGATTTTCCGGTTTGATATCCAAAACCACCGCTTCCACTTGTTCGTCTACAGAAACCATCTTGGAAGGATGTCTGATTTTACGGGTCCAGGACATCTCCGATACATGAATAAGCCCCTCGATACCCTCTTCGAGTTCCACAAATGCCCCATAATCGGTTAAGCTGACAATCCGGCCGGTTACCCGGGAACCCACGGGGTATTTTTCGGTAGCATAGGTCCACGGATCTTCCGACAGTTGTTTCATGCCCAGTGAGACGCGTTCGTTTTCCAAATCAATATTAAGAATTTTTACTTTTATGGTGTCACCAACAGAAAAAAGCTCAGACGGATGCTTGACGCGACCCCAGGAAATGTCTGTAATATGCAAAAGACCGTCAACCCCGCCCAGGTCCACAAAAACACCGTATTCGGTGATATTTTTTACGATGCCATCAATCTCTTTACCCTCATGGATGGTTTCCAGGGTGGCGGCTCGCTTTTCTTCCAGTTCTTTTTCCAAAATAGCCCGTCTGGACAAGACGATATTGCTTCGTTTGCGATTATATTTTAAGATTTTAAAGTCGAAGGTCTGTCCAACCATATCATCCATATTACGAATGGGCCGCAGATCTGCCTGAGAACCCGGCAGAAAGGCTTGAACCCCGATATCCACCGAAAATCCACCTTTTACCCTATTGGTGATGACACCCTGGACTGTTCCTTCGTCATCATAGGATTTTTTAATTGCTTCCCAAACTTTGACATTTTCGGCTTTTTCTTTGGATAGAACGACGCGTTCCTCGTCATCATCCCACCATTCAACCATCACCTCGACAGTATCACCAACATTGGCATGAATATTACCCTTTTCATCTCTAAATTCATGTATTCGGATCTGGCCTTCTGACTTATATCCAATATCAACCAGAACATGCTCCCGATCCACAGAAATAATCCGGCCCGTGACGACTTCACCCTCGGCAAAGCGTTTAAAACTTTCCTCGTACAAATCCATCACACTTTCCATGTCTTGACCGGATTCCCGTTTTTCTTTCGCCGATGGACGCTCTGGAGATTTATCAGCCTTCACGTCCGCATTCGGTTGCACGGAAACTTGATCCCCGGTATCCTGTTTTGATTCTTCAACTGGCTTATTTGGATCAAGCTGTTGAGATTCATCATTCGTGTTGTTATCCGTCATTCAAAAATTCCCCCCTTAGCCGATTTTATTGCGGTGCCTCCAAGACAGCACAATCTTATATGTCTAACAAACTCGCAGAAAAAAGCAACGATTAATTTAATATTTTGCCACAACCACGCCCAATAAGCAGTAGTTTTTTGATAATAATAACTATTTGTCGCCAAATTTATCGTCAATATGAGTTAACATCTGATCAAGGACTTCCTGGATGGACAAATCCGTTGAATCGATGTGAATCGCGTCTGTCGCAGGGATCAGCGGTGCCAGATCCCGCGTGCTATCATTTTGATCTCGCTGTTTAAGATCATTCTCAATTTCCTGCAAAGTAACATTAGACGTAGATTCAAGCTCTTTATATCGCCTGAGCGCGCGGGTCCGGGCAGAGGCGATTAAAAAAAACTTCACATCGGCCTCGGGAAACACCACCGTGCCCATGTCGCGTCCCTCAAAAACGACACCTTTATCTTTGCCCATTTTACGTTGCAGCCCGAATAAAAACTTACGCACAACAGGCCTTGCCGAAACATCCGATGCGAGCATGGCAATTTCAGGGGTTCGAATCAGATCGGTGATATCCACCCCATTGCAGATCAATCGTAATCCCTGATCACCGCGCACAAAGGCAATCTCAAGTCCGTTGCACAGTTTTTTTAGAGCTTCATCGTCATTGGTGTCAATACCCTGGGCCTTGGCTTCGTAAGCTACGCTGCGGTATAGCGCACCGGTATCGATATATGTATATCCCAATCGGCCCGCGAGGGTTTTACTCACCGTGGTTTTTCCGGCACCGGCCGGACCATCTATGGTAATTAGCAGCTTTTGCATTACAGAACGTCCGTCAGGGCCTCTAAAAACCGTACATTCTCATGGTGCAGTCCAATGTTGACGCGGATATAATCGGGGTAACCATATGAAGTCATCGATCGCACAATCACCCCCTGCTTTAGCAGGCGGTTAAAAATGTCATCCGCGTTTTGGTGGCCGACGTTAATAAGAAAAAAATTGGCCTGAGTTGGAATATAATCAATGCCGCTACGTGAAAGTTCGCTATAAAGAAAATCAAGTTCTGCATGAACAAGCTGAACGGTTTTGTTAATAAAATCTTCATCACCGAGGGCCGCTACGGCTGCAACCTGTGCCAGCGAATTTACATTAAAAGGTTGTCTGACCCTGTTGAGCAGCCCGGATAGCTCTGCTGTCATCACGCCATAACCAATACGCAGCCCGGCCAAGCCATACACCTTGGAAAAGGTACGTATTCCCACAACGTTATTACCGGATTTCACATAATCAATACTATGAACACAGTTCGGATTTCTGACAAATTCAATATAGGCCTCATCCAAGACAACAATGACATCCGGCGGAACAGCGGTCATGAATCGTTCAAATTCTGAAATCGTTATGATGGCTCCTGTAGGATTAAAGGGTATATTTAAAAACAGGAGGCGGGTGTTCGCGGTAATCTTTTGAATCATACCGTCAAGGTCCATTGCATGAAATTTTAAAGGAACCCAAACCGGGATGGCACCAACACTGCGGACTGAGATTTCATAGAAAAGAAATGATGGCTGAGGCAAAACAACTTCATCCCCGGGTTTCAGTAAAACCGTTGAAAGCAAGGCGATAATATCATCGGATCCATTTCCCAGGACAATCGTATCGGGCTCAAGGAGGAATTTCTTAGAAATGGATTGAATCAATTCATAACCGCCGCTATCCGGATAACGGTTTAAATTTTCGATATCAGCGCGGATAGCGTCTGCGGCTTTCGGCGATGGACCCAGGGGATTTTCATTGGAAGCCAGCTTGACGGCATCTTTAATTCCATATTCCCGTTCAAGCTCCTCCAGCGGTTTGCCGGGGACATACGGTTTGATGGATAAAATGTAGTCGGGGATATTGTACTTCATTTAGTTGCGATTTAGATAGTCTTTCAATAAAGCAGAGATTCAAACTCCTAATACAAAGAATTTATAAAAAAATTCGAAATTCGAATACCGAAATTCGAAACAAATTCGAATATCGAATGACCAAAATTCAAAACGTTTAAGACATTCGGATTTCGGATTTTAATATTGTTTCGGATTTCGAAATTCGTGCTTCGAATTTTAATTAAGCTGCCTAAATATAGAAATTTAGCGGCAACCACATTGATTTCAAGAGGCTCTGGATTTTGTAGTAATTTATGATTCCAGGGCCGCCTTTCTGCCCACCTCCAGTGCGCTCATATTTAAGGGAATAAGTTTTTCTTTTTCGGCAAATTTGCTCTTTACGGATTCTTCGAGCAAAGCAAAATCTACAATTTTGCTGCGGGCCACAAACGCGGCCAGGGCAACAATGTTGGCTGCCTTGACATTGCCGATGTCTTTGGCCATTTCGATAATCGGCACTTTCAACACATCTACGTCGTCGCGACCGGCTTCAATGGAAATAATGGAGCTGTTAATAAATATCACACCACCGGGTTTCACAAACGGAGCAAATTTTTCTAGCGAAGGCCGATTCATGGCAACCAGATGCATCGGATTTCGAATAATCGGCGATCCAATAGGTCTATCGCTGATAACCACCGTGCAATAAGCTGTCCCGCCTCGCATTTCAGGACCATAGGAAGGAATCCATACCACTTCAGAGCCTGCCTGCATGGCAGCTTGAGCAAGAATCTGTCCCATTAGCATAATTCCCTGGCCGCCAAATCCGGCAAACTGAACTTCGTTTTGCATACATCCTCCAAATATTACCTTAATCGAGCGAGAAATGCTCGATTAAAAGTTATTAGTTATGGGTTATAACAAATAACTTACAATTTAATCCTCTTCCGGAGTTTTAAATTCACCCAATTCGTAATAAGGTAGCATTTTCTCTTCGGCCCACGTCAATGCATCAACCGGGGTCATACCCCAGTTAGTGGGACAGGTGCTGACCAATTCAACCAAACTGAAGCACTTATTCTCGATTTGATAGGTGAAGGCCTTTTTAATGGCTTTCTTGGCCCTGTTAATGAACTTCGGTTTAATCAGCGCTTGCCTGACGATATATCCGGGAGTCTGCAATGACGCCAGCATTTCCGCCATCCTGATGGGCATGCCTACATCCACTACCTTTCGGCCAAAGGGAGAGGTGGTTGTGCGTTGATCGGGCATCGTGGTGGGCGCCATCTGGCCGCCGGTCATACCGTAAACCGCATTGTTAATAAAAATGGTGGTAAATTTTTCACCACGGTTCGCGGCGTGCACGATTTCACTCAACCCGATACTGGCCAGATCCCCATCG
Source organism: Desulfobacterales bacterium (assembly GCA_050116155.1). Classification (GTDB taxonomy): domain Bacteria; phylum Desulfobacterota; class Desulfobacteria; order Desulfobacterales; family JAHEIW01. The sequence continues at coordinate 15,263 of JASFPE010000029.1, read as the reverse complement.
CCTTGATAGGTGAAAACAATGAGGTCCGGTCTCACTCGCTTGGCTCCCGTAGCCATAGCCGGTGCACGACCATGGGCGGCTTCTTGAAAATCGAAGGTGAAATAATTATACATCATGACAGCGCATCCAACAGGTCCAATGCCGACGGTTCGCTCTCGAATTCCCAGTTCGTCGATAACCTCCGCAACCAGCCTGTGGGCCACACCGTGGGTACAGCCTGGACAGTAATGCGTGACCGTATCTGACAAAGCTTCCGGTTTCTGAAATGTCTTTCCCATCAGTGACTCCTTGCTTTATTTTTATTATTTAAGAATTGCGAATTTAGGAATCTCTACAATTATTCAATCCTCTTCTTCTTTCCGCATTCCGCATTCCGAATTCCGAATTCGACTTCCTCATTTGAGGAGTCTTTGAACTTCCTCCATAACCTCTTCCGGGGTAGGCACCTCACCACCACACTTCCCATACCAATGAACAGGACGCTTTCCCTGAATACTGCGTTCCACATCCTCAACCATCTGCCCCATACACATCTCGACACTCAAAACAGCCTGACAGCTTTTTGGGGATGCGGCTTCGTTGATGGCCTGATGCGGAAATGGAAAGACATGCTGCGGCCTGACCATTCCCACTTCCAACCCTTTTTCTTTCAGGTGGTCGATGGCTGTCCGGCAAACCCGGCTCATGGTGCCGTAGCTTACGATAAGAATCCTGTAATCTCGCTCGAGATTATAGCCCTCGTATAGGATCTCTTCACGCTCCATCTGCTCATACTTGGCTCTCAGCTTTAGATTATGGGCATTCAATTCTTCGGGATCCAAATACATGGTCTTGACCAGGTTGCGCGTCTTGCTTTTACGTGTACCCATCCCATTGGTGGCCCAATCATCTTTGTTGGGCGGCTTTACTTTAAGATGATCCGGAAATTCAACCGGCTCCATCATTTGCCCGATCAGACCGTCTCCCAGAATCATAACCGGATTGCGATATTTCTCGGCCAGCGAAAAAGCGCGCATCACCATTTCAACGGCTTCCTGGACACTGGCGGGAGCCATGACCAACAGTTTATAATCGCCATGTCCACCGCCTTTGGTAGATTGTAAATAATCGGCCTGGGAAGGAAGGATTCCACCAAGTCCGGGACCTCCACGCATAATATTAACAAACACCGCCGGGCATTGAGCGCCGGAGATATAGCTTATCCCCTCACTCATCAAGCTGATACCAGGGCTCGAGGAGGTTGTAAAAACGCGTTCGCCACATGCAGCAGCCCCAAAAATCATGTAAGATACTGCAACCTCACTTTCACCTTGTAAAAATGTGCCCCCGACTTCAGGCATGCGGCGGGAGAGGTATTCGGCAACTTCCGATTGCGGGGTAATCGGATATGCAAAATAATTCAAACAGCCAGCCCGGATAGCAGCCTCTCCAATCGCTTCGTTACCCTTCATCAAAACTTTACCCATGTTTTTCCTCCGTTTATTTTTGTGCTTCCGCCTCTTCAACGATCTCGCTGATGGTAATGGCAACATCAGGGCACATTGTACAGCAAATGGCACAGTGAATGCAATCCTCGGGGCGAGCCTGGTAGGCCGGGAAGTACCCCTTGGTGTTGAGTTCATTTGAAATTTCCAAAACTTTTTTGGGGCATACAATTACGCAAAGCCCGCAGCCTTTACATCTGTCATTGTCAATTAAATGTTTATACGCCATATAAATCGCTCCTTCAAGTTTCGATCAATTTTCAAACTCTTTCGCTTTTTTCCATGGGGGGACCAATTGTCGATCGATGGGCAAAACCGGACATTTAAAACGGTTTAGATCGGTGGCCGATAGCAGTTCCCGTGCAACCGTAATAAATACCACTGGCAGCTGGCTCTCACCCGATAGTGCTTGAAAAAAATCATAGCCATTGTAGATATCGTCAGAGCTGGTCTCATCAATCAGATTGGCGTTGCCGATAATCCCGTTGACCGACAGCCTGGCTGCATTCTCGATCTCACTTCTAATTTTCAGACACCCTTCAATGGTATCCGTAAATGGGCGCAACGGATTTACGACCTGCAACATGGTTACCGGCTTGTCTTGAAAGATATTCTCAAGGCTCGCCAGAACAGTGGCGCCAACATCATTTCCTCCGACATCCAGCAAGGACAATTCGCCGGGCTCACGAATCATTCCGGCCACCACTGGACTCAGGACCGGAAGATCTGCCTGGAGGAACTCATCCGGCGGCAGCACGACGTCAATTCCGAGTTTTGAAAGCGAATCTTTCGCTTCTCTTGTTCGAAAATACGGATTCACCAAATCCAGGTCGGCAATCCGTACATCAAGTCCTGCACGTTTTTGATGAACGGCGAGATTGATCGCGACTTCGGTCTTGCCACTCCCGTAATTCCCCACGATAATAACGATTCCGGTCAGATTTATCTCCACGGATCTCTCATCATCCCCTTGGCTTATTAAACCCTCTTTAGAAATAGTAAGACTTCTTGCACGCTAAAACAACATGAACAAAATAAGAGAGTTTTGTAGGAATTATTTCATCTAGTGTCAAGCTTTTTAAATCAATTTCCATGTTTTTACTTTTGATGCGACGATGCATGTGTTAAATTGAAATAAATAGATACTTCACCTCAGAGGGACTTGCTTGAAAGCGCCCTGGTAAGGGTTAGATGGCCTCAAAATCTCAAATTACAAGCACCAAATAACAGATAAATCCCAATTTCGAATATCCAATTTTCAAAACGTTTGAGATTTTGAATTTTGGTTATTGTGATTTGTTTAAAATTTGTTATTTGGGATTTGTTATTTGATTTCTCACCAGTTATAATTGCTACCGTAAGAGCCGAGCATAGGGGATCTGGGCCAGACAGACAGTTTTTAAATCACCAATGAGAAATTTACTATAAGGAGCTTACTTCACCATCATGGGCAAAGTGCAAACCGGACTCGAGCGCTTGATTAAAGCCCCACCGAATTGGCTAAAGCAAAAGCGCATCGGCCTGCTAAGCAATCCGGCATCTGTGACCTCCCAATTATGTCATGCCAGAATAGTGGTGGACCAATGCTTCCCCGGCAAACTAAAGGCATTGTATTCCCCCCAGCACGGATTTTTTGCCGAAAAGCAGGACAACATGATAGAATCGGATCACACAATCGATCCGGTACTAAACCTTCCGGTATATAGCCTGTATGGTCAGACGCGAATTCCAACAGCAGAAATGCTGGATTTCATTGACGTTCTGATCGTCGACTTACAGGATGTCGGTACCCGGGTGTATACATTTATCTGTACCGCTTCAAATTGTATGCAGGCCGCAAAACGTTATGACAAAAAAGTGGTGATACTGGATCGACCCAATCCAATCGGTGGACTGCAAATAGAAGGCAACTGCCTTGCCGCTGATTGTGAGTCATTTGTCGGTCGCTATCCAATTCCCATGCGATATGGATTGACCATCGGTGAGTTTTGCAGCCTGATCAACGATCATTTTGGAATCGGCTGTAATCTCGATGTTATCCCAATGAACGGCTGGAAAAGATCCATGTACTTCCAAGAAACGGGACTGCCATGGGTGGCACCCTCTCCGAATCTGCCGACACCGAATTCAGCGATCGTTTATCCAGGACAGGTCCTGTGGGAAGGTACCAACGTCTCCGAAGGACGTGGCACAACCCAGCCATTTGAATTGTTCGGGGCCCCCTATTTTGATACCCGTAAACTATTGTCTACGCTGGCAGAAAAAATTTCTGGTGCTATTTTACGGCCAGTGGTTTTTGAACCGACCTCAAATAAATGGCAGGGACAGCCGTGCAATGGATTTCAAATTCACGTGCTGAACCCTTTAGCATTCAGTCCATATACGAGTTCGCTGAGTTTTCTTCAGGCAGTGGTGCATCATCATAAAGACCAGTTTCAATGGAAGTCACCACCATATGAATACGAATTTACCCGTTTGCCCATTGACCTCATCATCGGGGATTCCACGGTAAGACAACGTCTTGAAAATCGAGAATCCGTGGATGACATCGTAATGACCTGGCAGACGGATCTGGATGAATTCCGAGAAATCAGCCGCAAATACTACTTGTACAGTTAATCAGAAGTCAGACATAAATCAAAAGACAGAATCTTATAATTGAGGAATTCAGGGATTTAGGAATTAAAGGATTTTAAAACCTTGAACCTTTGAACCCTGAACCCTGAACCTTTAGCTGCCAGAAACCAGTGACCAGATACCAGCAACCAGAGGCCAGAAACCAGTGACCAAAAACCAGCAACCGACAGCCAGTGAATGGAAACGCATGCGCTTTAAAAATAATAAAGTGTGGCTGGCGGTCGATCCGGCAGGCGAACCCATTGTGCAGAACGATAAAATGCTGATTAAATACCAGCTGGATCAAGACTATCAATATTGGGTAAATCCTGAGGCCATTCGGCCTCTCGATTCACCGGCAACGGATCCTTCCGAAAAACAAAACAAACCGTCGCAAGATTCTGCCCAGAAGCAAAAAAATCAAAGCCCAAAAACGGCATCCAAAACCAATAGCGATGATAAGAATGCCATCTGTATATTTACCGATGGTGCTTCCTCAGGAAATCCCGGCCCATCCGGTATCGGTGTTGTCATGCGTTACGGAAAACACCAAAAGGAAATATCGGAATTTATCGGAACGGCTACCAATAATATTGCCGAGCTCAAAGCCATTGAAATAGGATTGAATGCGGTAAAAAATAAGGATCTACCGGTAAAACTCTATACCGATAGCAACTATGCCTACGGCATTTTGGCTTTGGGGTGGAAAGAGAAAAAAAATAAGGACATCGTTGCCTCGATTAAGAAAATAATCTCGAAATTTAAGAATCTGACATTTATCAAGGTTAAGGGACATGCCGGAGACGAAGACAACGAGCGGGCAGATTTTCTGGCCAGAAATGCGATTAGCAGCGGCGGGATCAGAAAATGAAAGAGCCCAACATGCCGGATGTGGGCTCATTTAAAATCAACTTTGTTTATTTTCTATTCTTTCTTTAAGTCCTCAATCTCCTCTTTGAGCTCATCGATTTCTTTTTTATATTTTTCAACATCTTCCTCACCTTCGCTGGGAGCTTCTGCGGCCTCCTCGGGCTCTTCTTTCTTCCAAGTATCTTTAAGCTCATCAAAACCGAGATAAATCGCCAATGCCCCACCGAGCAAAAACATCACTGGGAGTGATCCGGCCAAAACTGTAAGAAAAGGTTTCCACCACGCAACGATTCCGATCACACCCAGAACAAATGCAATTGCGCCACCAATTAGCGTTTTCATAAAGAATTATCCTCCTTTCACTTTATAATCAATTAGGTTGTTCAAATTGGTTTTACAAATACGTGACTGAGTATTCTTAGACAGATACAATCACAAGAAGGCTAATTGCATCAATTATGAATGCCAAACTGTGAGAAAATAATATAAATAGCAAAATAGCACAACATATATATCAACTCAAGCTTAATTTAACTTCCTGGAAATCCTACCATTTAAAGAAAACATGATGAAATTTTTTAGCGCAATGATTTTACCTCAATCGAGTCATATTGAAAAGTTTGATGTTATTTGGATCATATCTTCTAAGGCGAAATAAGATATTGCAAAGCGGCCGTTGCTTTGTTAGCCTTAAACGTTATTTATTGTACCCACGAAAAAAACGCTACCCGCAACATGTCAACCCGATTATCCAATTGTGAAGTTTGATAATGAGGAAATCGTTAACCCGCTGGTTATTAAAACCCTGCCATAAGCTCAATGAGTGGATCAATGCGGCTTTAGGAGGTACGCATCATCACTTCAGTTGCTTTCTGCCGGCAAAGCTGGGTAGCATTGCCGCATTAATACTGAGGCTTTTTTATTCCGGTGTTAAGCTGGAAGAAAGCCAAACTGCGATTATTGAGCAAATCGAAAAAGACGCCATCATCGTTTATGCAACCAAATTTACGAATTATTTTGAATTTATGTTCTATTACCGTCGTTATCAAAAGCTTGGGCTGCCGTTTCCACAGATTGGTTTCGAATACCGATTGCTTATCTGGCAACCGGTGTCGCGCTTACTAAAAATTCTACTTGCCCACGTCGATTATTTCTTACGAAACTTTAAATTCCCGGATGCTTACAAAAGCGGCTATATCAAAGGCGAACTTATCGACGGCCGTTGCGGTTATTTATCGATGGTGGGCAAAAAAGTCTTCTATCGCCGTTTTGTGGAGGCCCGCAAGGATCCCATCCAGTACCTGATCGAGACCCAGCAATCCATCGACCGCCCGATTTATATTGTCCCGCAATTGATGTGTTTTACGAAAAAGCCCCATCGCACTCATTCGACCCTGATCGATGTGCTCTTCGGACCCGAAGATAAGCCGGGCAAAATACGCCGCGTGATCACCTTATTTAAAAATCCGGGCAACGTATTTGTCGAAATATCAGAACCCATAAACCTTAAGCAGTATCTGGAATCCGAGGATAACCAGACCAAAAGCACCGAATATCAATCACTGGTTCTGCGGCGAGATCTCCTTGTTCAGCTCAACCGGCATCGTCAAAGCATTACCGGACCGATAGTTAAAACCAGAGAAGAACTTAAAGAGAGTATTTTAACCAGTGAACGCTTTCAAAGTTTTGTGAATGAATATTCTCAAAACCGGAATATGCCAATCCAACAGGTTCGCAAAAAGGCAGATGCCTATATTGAGGAAATCGCCGCAAACTATAGCCCGGCAGTACTTAATTTTTACTCGGCGATCGTCGGGTGGATTCTCAACACAATGTTTGACGGTGTCATCATCAATCGAGATGGTCTGTATAAAGTCAAAACGATTTCTCAAAAGGCACCGTTGATCCTGATTCCGTGTCACAAGAGTCATATCGACTATTTGATCCTTTCCTATCTTTTATATCACAACAATATGCCATGTCCCCTGATCGCCGCGGGCCAAAATCTGTCGTTCTGGCCACTGGGGCCTTTATTTCGAAGCGGCGGGGCATTTTTCATCCGGCGCAGCTTCAAAGGGGCAGTACTGTATTCACGAGTTTTTGCAGAATATATCCACATGCTGCTTGAAGAAGGTTTCAATGTTGAACAGTTTATTGAAGGCGGTCGCAGCCGTACCGGAAAATTGCTGATGCCCAAGCTGGGTTTATTGTCCATTCTTCTCAATGCTTACAAAAATGGTGCCTGTAACGATATGATATTCGTGCCCATATACATCGGTTACGATAGAGTGCTGGAAGAATCATCATATCTACATGAGCTTGAAGGCGGTCAAAAAGAACCAGAAAATTTTCGCCAGGTAATTCAAGCCCGAAAATTCTTAAAAAAACGCTATGGAAAAATATATATTCAATTCCATGACCCAATCAGTCTCAGCGATTTGTTGACGCGCCAGGAAAAATCCTTGACGCAAATGACGTCCACCGAGCTCAATGCATTGTGCCGTAATCTGGGGCATCGCATGCTGCATGCCATCAGCCGGTCCACGGTGGTAACACCTCATGGATTGGCAGCCAGTGCCATCCTGAACTGTGGGGCCGATAATTTTTCTTCCGATGCATTGATTTCCATCATAGAAGCATACCTGAGGTATTTAGCGACTCAGGACGCGAAACTGTCAGATACCCTGGTCTACGATAGCTACCATGCCATCCAGCGAGCATTAGACGCATTCGTCCAAAGAAAATTTATCGAGCCACTGTCCACAGAAAAACAAAAACACTCCTCCGAGGCCACCTATCTGGTTAATGAGAATAAACGGCCCTACTTGGAATATTACAAAAATAATTGTATCGGCTTTTTCATTCCGGCTGCATTTACGGCGCTGGCCATTCTTGAAAAGGATGCATTCCAATTTTCAGCTTCCGATCTGTATGCCAGCTACACATTTTTACAAGATTTTTTTAAATTCGAATTCTCCTATGACGCAGATCAATGTATCGAGGACTATGTTCATAACAGTATCAATGCCTTTGTCGATGACGCCATTTTGTCGATTCAGCCGACCCAACCGGACACCTATAATCTGAGTCCCTCGGGTTTACGCAAATTGAAGCGTTTTTCGATCTTTTTGAAGACCTACTTTGAATCCTACTGGGTTGTATTAACCTACTTCAGGCAAACCCCGCAAAATACGATCAAATCAAAAGAGCGTTTGAAAAAAATTGAGGACAGCGGCATCCAAATGTATAAACGCAAAGAAATCGAACGCAATGAAGCCCTCAATAAGGTAAGTTATCAAAATGCGGTGGACTTTTTCATCAGCCGCGGTGTGAAGGGAGCAGAAAATTCGGACAAGCTGAAGTCTTATGCTGAGGCAATTACGCGTTCATTAAATCACCTGCGGAAATGACCAGTAAGATGAAGGCGATGATACTGGCAGCAGGACTGGGCACCCGCCTGCGGCCTTACACAAATGATATTCCCAAGCCGCTGTTTTGTATTGCCGGTCGCCCACTGCTTGATTACGTGATCCAAAACCTGATCCAGGCGGGTTGCGAAGCGATCATCATCAACACCCACCACTTACCGGAACAAATTGACGCCTTTGTTGCCGCGCAAAATTACCACATTCCGGTATATACACGTTACGAACCCGAAATACTGGGAACCGGTGGCGCCATAAAAAATGTGGCGGATTTTTGGGATGAGCGACCATTTCTGGTCGTCAACGGAGATGTGGTCTCCACCATTGAGTTACAAAAGGTTTACCAATTTCATTGTCGTCATAATTATCCGGCCACCCTGGCCCTTTATGATGATCCAGAAATTAACACGGTTTCGATGGACACCAAAGGATTTGTCATTGATTTGGGGGACGCATCTGATGTTTATGTTCACGAAACCGAAACAAAACTTACCTTTACGGGCATCCAGGCCTTAGATTCCGAGATCCTTGATTTTATTCCTGCCGATAGGTATTCAAGCAGCATTGATGCGTTCAAAAAAATGATGGCCGCAGGCAGAAAATTGAAAGGATTTGTATCTCAAAATGAATATTGGAATGACATCGGAACCCCTGCGCGTTTCACCGAATCAGCCATATATCATGCCATTCCAAAAGCATTCAAGCAGGCATATTCCGATTACCGGAACAGGAACATAACACAAACAAAACTCAAAGGCGATGGATCAGAAAGGCGCTGGTACCGGTTGACGTCGGATTCCCAGAGCCTGATTATGGTCGATCATGGGATTCATACCGGTAGAGAAACCGCCGAGGTAGATTCATTTATCCACATTGGTACCCACCTGTATAGCGCCGGCATTCCGGTACCCCAAATTTTTTATCATGACCGATTTGCCGGATTGGTATTTTTACAGGATTTGGGAAATACCGACCTGCAATCTGCAGCAAGCCGCACAAAACATCCCGAAACCCTCATCTCCTGGTATCAACAGGTAATCGATCTCTTGATTGAGTTATCCATAAGTGCTGCGAAGGGCTTTGATCCGCTCTGGACATATCAGACGCCCCGCTACGATGAACAACTGATATTGGAAAAAGAATGTCGCTATTTTGTAGAGGCATTTTTAAACGGATATCTTGGCTGGAAGATCTCCGCCGATAAATATGCCAAGGAATTTGAATCTTTAGCTCATAAGGCCCTGGAATATCCAGTAACGGGTTTTATGCATCGGGATATGCAATCCAGAAATATCATGCTTAAAGACAACCAATTCTATTTCATTGACTTTCAGGGAGGACGTATCGGACCATTGCAATATGATCTGGCCTCATTGTTAATCGACCCTTACGTTAGATTGCCTTTCCAGATTCAAGCCCGGCTTTTAACTTACTGTGTCAATAGGCTATTATCTTATACAAAGGTCGAACCCGCATTGTTTCGCCATTGTTATGAATACTGCGCCTTAACCCGAAACCTTCAAATCCTTGGCGCGTTCGGTTATTTGAGTACCGTTCAGGGAAAAAAATACTTTGAAAAATATATACCACCGGCTGTAAGCACATTACAAAAAAATCTATCAGACCAGGCTAAAACAGAATTTCCCGGTTTAAGGTCCCTGGTCGAAAAAATACCAACCGGCAAAAATAAATAAAAGATGAATTCCGATTTTTAATTTCTCAATTCCTGAATTCCTGAATTTTTTTATGCTTTTGCTGACACCTGACACCCGACACCTGAAACCTTAATTTTAGATATTTGGGATTTGTGATATTCGGTAAACCAAAATATTGGAGGTGAAATATGAAGAAAATAAAGACGATGATCAATGGCATTCCGGGCAATATGGCCGTTACCGTGGCTAGACACATCCTTGCCGATGATCGGTTTGAACTTATTCCGGAGACTCTGACAGGTCCTGAAATCCAGGAAAGTGAATATCGCATCGATGAAATCAGTGTTCGACTCATCCGCCCGGATGCACGCGCCAGGGTCGTTGATGCTCTTAAAAAGGACCCTGGTGGATTTCTGAGTGTGGATTACACCCACCCTGAGGCGGTCAACGACAACACAGCGTTCTACTGCCAAAACGAGTTGCCCTTTGTGATGGGAACAACCGGAGGTGACCGTAAACTGCTCAACGATACCGTCGTGTCATCTTCGATAGCGGCTGTTATTGCCCCGAACATGGCCAAGCAAATTGTCGGTTTTCAGGCTATGATGGAATACGCAGCCAATACATTTCCGGATTTGTTTAAGGGATATCTTCTGGAGATAAAAGAAAGCCATCAGCAAGGAAAAGCCGATACCAGCGGGACAGCCAAAGCCATGGTCGGCTATTTTAACAGTTTAGGAATTCCATACTCCCAGGACAATATTTTAAAAGAGCGCGAGCCGACCAATCAAAAATCTCAGTGGGGCATACCGGAGGCCTATTTAACCGGTCATGGGTGGCACACCTACAGCCTGATTTCCGAAGACGAAACGGTGAAATTTGAATTTACCCATAATGTCAATGGCCGTGATATTTACGCCAAAGGAACCCTTGACGCCCTCATATTCCTGAATGAAAAGGTCATCCAGGGTGTGCAAGGAAAAGCTTTCACGATGATTGATGTACTCAAAGGCATCTAAAAGCATCCACTCCGGCTCTTAAGACCACTGGTTTCTGATCGTTGTCCCCTTGTCTCTGGCCACTGGTCTCTGGCTTCTGGTCGCTGATCACTCGACACTCGATTCTGGATGCCCGGTGTTTTGACTGATGGCGTTGAGTTAATTCACCGCAGAGGCGCAGAGAGCGCAAAGGTGTGTTTTTCTTATTTCTTTTCGATTGAGACCCGCCCGCCTCGCCTGAGTCCGCCCAGGCGGACGATGGCGGGCAGGGGGCCGAAAAAAAATAGACCTCTCTGCATACTTTGCGCCTCTGCGGTGTGCATAAATCCGCAATCGAAAGATCTGACACCCGACACCCGAAACAGGCACCTCGCATCGCGTAACTCACAACCTGATATTTCCGCATACCGCATTCCACATTCCGAATTCGAAACGCCAGTTTTGCTCAAATTTGTCAATAATTACAAATACTGAGCGCATGGGGAAAAATTCCTGACGCCCTTACCCACTAAGAATGAAAATTGCTCAATTCGGAAACACAATGAATTATAATTTAAATAACTGATATTATTTAATTTAATTCTCTAAAAGGGTTCAGCGTACCTCAATTTTCTGAAATTTAACAAGGTAGGCACTATTTTTGCTTAATCTATAAGGGGATAACCAGACTAAATCCGATGCGATAAGCAGAGGATACATCTATTTTTTTCATCACGGATATTTGTAAACGGGAGTAAATCAGTTCCAATGGAAGAATCAGCCATACAACAGTTTCAGCAATTGGGCGGTATCGGCACAGCAGCGCCCAGCAAGCCTGCCGCAAAGCCGGAAACTGAACCCGGAGAAGCTTTACCCGGCGAAGGTGATCAACCGGATCGCTGGCGCATGCTTTTGGTGGAGTTGGCATATCTGTTAAACGGTTCATTCCGGGATGCCCATTATTGGGAGGGTGTCAAAGCCGAAAAGGATACCTTCAGACAATTGGTCCGCATCTTCGATGAGCTCGATCAGAAGCCTGGACATGGCGGTACCATTCAAATTCATCACCGCGGATCGCGATCAGGCAAAATCTCTGAAAATATAGATTATGTTGTAACCTTTGATGATGTGACGATTGATGTGGCTACCATCACCAGTTTAACCAAACGCATGGGGCTGCGGGTCAAACATCTTGAGGGACGGATTTCCAAATCGTTTGAGTGTTTTGCGGACCAGGGCATCCATACCCTGACGGTGACGATTCCTGACCAATCCGATCAATCCCTGAATACGATGCGGATTTCTCTGCGCGTGCTCTCCTGCTACAATTACGCAGTGGATAACGATTCTGCCATCGAATTTGTTAAAGATGACCAGAAATACAGCCTGATGCCAATATGTAATGAATTAAACCAGCCGGATCCCAACCTGACGCTGGTGGCCGCATTAAACAACTTGAGCTCTGATGCCATGCGGAATTTGGTTCAAAAGGTGAACAATCTGATCAAGGCAGGTAAGTTGTCCGTATCCCCGGATCAGCCTGTAAATATTTACCACGCAATCTTTAAAATAAAAAGTCTGCAACAGAAACTGCTAAAGCCGCCAATTGAAATCGGCAGCGATACGTCGACGGCTTCGCAGACGGCTGCGCAATCCCACCAGAAAACAGAAACCGCCGGTGGTGCAGCATCGCAGTCTGATGCGCCAGACGACGTCGAACAACCATCCGCGGCTGCAGTAGAGGAAATTGGCCCAACCATAGATCCGGGAATCGTCAAGGCCCGTGTGGCCCAATTTGCCAAAGAAGCTTTCGGCAGCTCCCCCCAAAACGCCAGACAGACCATGAAAGGCATTTTCGGAGGAGATTACAACCACATCGGCCAGGAAAAACTCGAAGAACGACTTGTTCTGATTACTGATCTAATTCGTACCATGGAGCAAAATCCAAAGGGACAAGAAATAATGCAAGCGGTAATGCACCGGATTCAAAGGGGTATCGATCAGGTGCCAGCAGAGTTGCTCGATGACGTCGTTGTGGCTGACGGTAAGGCCAAGTTCTGGAGCGACAATGGCGAAACCACTGTTTCCGACCTAAATGAAAATGTTCTGACCGCTATCGACACTGCAAAACAGCGGACTGCCGAGAAGAAAAAAATGCGGGCTGCATTAAACCCAGCCGCAGAATTTGATACTCCCCAATATGAGACCATGGCCAAAAATTTTGACATCTCGGCGGACGATGCAGAAGATATCGTTCAGATATTCAGAAACTGTTTCGATTACCAGGGTAACTTTCTAAGAGCATACTTTGAACAGAACCTTGAGAAATTTGCCCGCTATGAAACGAAGGGCTTTAATATTTTATGGGAATTTCTCAAAGAAACCCCGCGGCGAAGTGATCGGTTGCCGTTTTTAAATTCACTGCAACTATTGATTAAACGAATCAGAAACCCGATCCGGGCAATCAAAATTTTGCTGGCAGATTTTATTGTAGATCCCGCAAATATCGAATACTGGGATCGAAATGCCATGATGCTGGCCAATCAGTTTCTGCGCACCTATAACAAAGAAATCAACATGGATATCGAAATAACCCCCGAAGAAGTTCTGCTGGTGAAAGAAGGCCTGGATAGCAGTGTCGTGAATTACGCCAAGTGGAAGGTGAATGGTGAGCAGAAGCAATTTTTTGAAAAAATTGTTACCATCCGTAAAAAACTTCTTCAATCCCTGGATCCGGCAAGCTCGGTAGATCAGCTTTTACCGATTCGGTTTTTATTGGCTTTGGAAAGAGAAGTTCACATATTTCTGGCCCTGGTTGGAGGTAACACCGCCCACACCGCCATTGAGGGCGCCTTGAAAGTTTACGGTAATCCCGCCTCGCAGGTGTACCTGTTAAAAGAAAGTCTCGGCCAGATGCCGGCTTTACTGCAGCATTTAGCCGTATTGATCCGCGGATTCGGTCGCGTGGGCAATATTGTGGATCTGGCTTTATTGGAAGAGATCAAATCACGGCAGCAAGAATTTATCAACCTCGCAGAAGATGCCCGCCATGATGCCCTGATCAAACGTATTATGGGCTGGATCGATGCCGCCGAAAGCGAAATCAGACTTCGTAATCAAGAAGCCCCCTAAAACCCGTACAAATGCATTCAGAAATTCAACCAGGCCATCTAAATATAGTTGTTTCTTTGTCCGAGCACCAGCCAACTAAGCACCAAATTACAATATTCAAATAACAAATAAATCTCAAATTCCAATACTCAATGTTCAAAACGTTTAAGATTTCGAATTTTGGTCTTTGGGATTTATTTGGAATTTGGTGCTTGGGATTTGGGGTTTCACCAATTTCAATCTAGAAAAGAAATTACTACCTGATAAATACGGGTTTCGTAAAATGCAGATGTAACACGACCCTACGCTTTCTCTATAACTTCATGCACTTTAGAGAGGGCATCATCCAACTTCTCCGGTTTGGTGCCACCGGCTTGTGCCATGTCCGGTCTGCCACCACCGCTGCCGCCAACAATCGCAGCAATTTGCTTGATAAGCTCACCGGCATGATACCGATCAGACAGGTCCTGGGTGACCACCACGATCAGCAGTGCCTTTTGACCGACGGCGCTGCCCAACACCACGATACCGGATTTTAGCCTGTCTTTAAATCGATCGGCAAGGTCTCTTAAGGCCGCGGGTTTGTCTACCGTGACTTTTTTAACAACAACCTTGATGCCATTAATCGATTTCACAACATCTTCACCGATATCCGCGCTCTGTGAAATCATGGATGTCTTCAGCTGTGCCACCTCTTTTTCAAGTGCCTTGATGTCCGCCAGGATACGTTCAATTCTGTGGGATACGGCTTCGGGCTTATCTTTAAGCAGGTGCGCGCTATCCCGCAACACCTGCTGCGTCTTCTGGATATGTGTCAATGCCACCTCGCCGGTTAAAGCCTCAATGCGCCTGATGCCGGAGGCCACGCTGGATTCATCCAGAATTTTAAACACACCGATGTTGCCGGTTCTGTCTGTATGGGTCCCGCCGCAAAGCTCCTTGCTAAAGTCTTTTAATGCCACCACCCGGACGCGGTCGCCATATTTTTCTTCAAACAGCGCCGTCGCACCGGATTGAAACGCATCTTCGGCATCCATTTCGACAATGTCTGTCGGTAAATTTTCCCGGATGTGCTGATTCACTATAGTTTCAATCCGATCAAGGGTTTCAACATCGACCTGAGAA
>JASFPE010000028.1:0-21209 GCA_050116155.1 Desulfobacterales bacterium | reverse complement strand
GGTCATGGCGACATTGAAGCCGAAACTCGCACCGACAACGCCAAGATGCTCGCTGTCAATGGTAAAACCATTTTTGCGACACCAGCCACGCCCTTTTTTACCAAAATTCGTAAACGAAAATTCCAGATCCTGTCCGGCTTTTTCCTGCATGAAGCCTTCGGCTTTTTCTATCAGATTGATATTAAACCCGCCACAAAGACCCCGGTCGGAAGTAAATAACAGGATATGTACTTTTTTAACGTTCTCCCGTGGCACCAGCAATGGATTTGCCTCTTCACCGGCCCGCTCGGCCAGGCTTCCCAGCACTTCGGCAAATTTGCCGGCGTAAGGCCGAAAGGCTTCCATGCTGGTTTGGGCACCGCGCAGCCGGGAGGCTGCCACCATGTTCATGGCCTTGGTAATTTGTTTGGTTTTTTTAACCGCGGTTATTTTGTTCAGGACATCTTTTAGCGTTGCCATATAAACCAGCCTTCTCGCGCGTTGCGTGATTCAGGATAGGCGTTGCGGGTTGCGCGTTAGAGTTTCAAAATTTAGCACGTAACACGAAACTCGCAGCTCGTAACTCGATCTATTTAATCTTATCCTTAAATTCTTCATGGTAGGCATTTAAAGCCTCGGTCATCAGTTTGTCCAGATCATCGCTGATCTCCTCTTTTTCTTTTAATTCGGAAAAAATCTGGGAATAGCGGTCTTCGATAAAGGAATACAGGCCATTTTCATAATCTGACAAAACCTCCAGCGGGTAATCATCGAGAAAGCCCCGGGTGCCGGCATAGAGGATCGTCACCTGCTTGGCCATCGGAAGCGGCTGATACTGAGGTTGCTTCAAGATTTCAACCAATCGGGCCCCGCGGGTTAGCTGTTGCTGGGTGGCTTTATCCAGATCACTTCCGAAGGCGGCAAACGCTTCCAGTTCACGGTACTGCGCCAGATCCAGCCGCAGCGTACCGGCAACCTGCTTCATGGCCTTGACCTGTGCCGAGCCTCCGACCCGGGATACGGAAAGTCCCACATTGATGGCCGGTCGAACACCGGCAAAAAACAGACCGGGTTCGAGATAAATCTGCCCGTCGGTAATAGAGATCACGTTGGTGGGGATATAAGCGGACACGTCACCGGCCTGGGTCTCAATGATCGGCAAAGCGGTAAGCGAACCGGCACCCAACTCATCATTGAGCTTGGCAGCCCGCTCAAGCAGACGAGAGTGATTGTAAAAAATATCTCCCGGAAACGCCTCGCGGCCGGGTGGGCGTCTGAGAAGCAGTGAAACCTGCCGATATGCCGCCGCCTGTTTGGATAGATCATCATAGATGATTAAGGCATGTTGCTTATTGTCACGGAAATATTCCCCCATGGCACAGCCGGCATAAGGCGCGATATATTGCAGGGTTGCCGGATCACTGGCACACGCCGCAACAATCGTGGTGTATTCCATGGCGCCGTGTTTTTCTAAAACGGCATGCACCTGGGCGACGGTCGATTTTTTTTGACCACAAGCGACATAGATACAATAAATATCTGTATCCTTCTGGGCCAAAATTGCATCAATGGCACAGGCGGTTTTACCAATTTGACGGTCACCAATGATCAGTTCCCGTTGTCCTCGCCCCACCGGTGTCATTGCATCCACGGCTTTAAGACCCGAATAGCAGGGTTCATGCACACTTTTGCGGGCAATAACACCGGGTGCCACCATCTCGACCCGGCTATACTCCTTGGCGTCAATAGGGCCTTTGCCGTCCAGCGGCTCTCCCACGGCGGAAACCACCCGACCCAGAACGGCCTCACCCACTGGAACCTGAGCAATCCGGCTGGTGCGTTTGACCATGTCACCTTCCTTAATATGAATATCTTCTCCCATGATGGCCACACCCACATTATCTTCCTCAAGGTTCAGCACCAGGCCAAGAATGCCACCCGGAAATTCCACCAGCTCCAATGCCATCACATCTGCAAGTCCGTATACCCTTGCGATTCCGTCACCCACCGACAAAACGACACCGGTTTCGCTGAGCTCGACTTTTTTATCATAGTCCTTAATCTGCTCTTTAATAATCTGACTGATTTCTTCGGCTCTTAGTTCCATTAGATCCCCTCACCTCTTTTCAAAGATTCTCTTATATTTGATAACTGTGTTTTTATGCTACCATCCAAAACGAGATCGCCTATTTTGGTTACAATGCCGCCAATCAAGTTCGGATCTTGTTCAACTTCCAGAATGACTTCTTTGCCTGTTTTTTGTGAAAGCCCGGCACGAATCTTTTCAATGGTTTCGGATGGAAGCGTAGCCGCCGAAACCAGACTGGCGCGGGCAATACCTTTTAATTCGTCGGCCAATTTTTGATAAAAATCGTCGATATCGCCAATATATCCGATCCGACCTTTGTCGAAAAGCAGCATCAGGTAAGAAGCCATGACTTTAGAAAGACCGAGCTTTTCGATTAACGTCTGCACCAGCATTCTGCGGCCTGCCGCATCATAAAGCGGGTTGGTAACCGCTTGATTCAAATCCTTTTGTTCGTCTAACAGATTCGCAAATCGCTGCAGCTCTTCTCGGTAAGCCTCAACCTGATCATCCTCTTTGCCGATCAATAACAGGGCCTTGGCATATCGCCGTGCTATGGCTAAATTTTTCATTCTGAAACCACCTTCGCTAAATATTCATCGACGAGTCGATCCTGATCTTTTGCTGTGATTTTGCCTTTAATAATTTCTTCGGCTTTAACCAGGGATTTCTCTAAGATTTCTTGCTGGAGTTGTTGTTTTGCCCGTTCAAATTCATGCTCAATGTTACGGCGGGCCTGGGACTGAAGCTTTTCGGCTGCCGCTTCGGCTTCCTGGATTATTCTGGCTTTGGCTTCATTTCCCTGCCGGATATAGTCACTGACAATTTTTTCGGCTTCCTTCTCGAGCCGGGATAATTTTTCATTATACGCCGCCAGCTTTTTCTCAGCGTCCTCCTTTTGTGCTTCCAGGTCGGCCAGCTGTGCTTTAATCCCTTCAATTCTTGAGCCAAGCGCCTCAGTAACCGGCTTGCGCAACACAAAAAACAGTATGCCGGCCAGCACCACAAAATTGATCACCCGAAACCAATCGGTCTTGACCCATCCTTTGGCACCGCTGCCCTCACCGGAACCGTGCCCACCGCCGGTGGCAGCATAAACAAAACCCGCTGATAACATTAAAACTACCAATAGAATACCGATAACAGCAACCGGTGCTTTTTTTACTCTACGATGATGTCGACCGGAGCCCGCAATTTTCATTACACCGCCCTCCCTAGTATTTTGTGCGTAATATCATCGGCAAATTCATCAATCTTTTCCTGCAGAGAAGCCCTGGTCGTTTCGACATCCCGTGCTATTTTTTCTCGGACTTCCGACAGTTCGGCCTGAGCATTGGCATTTACATTTTCGATAAGCTTTCTCTCTTCATCAACACCTTGCTGCAATAAGGCATCCTTTTGATTTAACCCTTTGGCCCTCGCCGATTTAAGGCCGGCGGCAAAGGCCTCGTCTTTTTCCTGGATATCGGAATTATAGGTCTCAATGGTCGTCTCAAAACTTTGCACTTTTTCCTTGCGCCGCTGAATTATTTTTCGTATCGGTCGATACAAAATGATATTCAGCGCCCAGATAAGGACAAGAAAATTAGCGATCTGAATGATAACGGATATGTTTGGAATGACGGTTATACCGCCGCCGCCTTCCTCGGAAGCCCCAAAAGCCAATCCCGCGGTAAGAATGACAATAATTGTTGTAAAGAGAAAATAGATCCGAAACCACTTCCGGCATAAACCCCAGAGCTTCATGCAGTCGACCTCCGATGCAAAAACGCAGAGCGCAATTTAATGCAATATTTTCAAATAGTACTATCTTAAGAGGAATTTAATACGGTGCGGTCTATAACATCAGCACTGACAAATTGTCAAAGGTTTTTTGAAAAATCTTCGACACGAAAAGCAGGCAAAAAACAGGGTCAGAAAAAGGTAGGACGTATAAAATTATGTTCCTTTGGAATCCAGGGCGACCGGATGAATTTTTGATTTCTTACTGGATTTAGAGGAAGATGCCGCGGGTGTTTTCATGATACAACTGCCGTTAAGTATTCCTCCAGGCTCAATGGATATGACCGGTGCCTGTATTTCGCCACTTACACGCCCGGGAGGATATACCTCTATTCTATCCGTCGCATCGATGGTCCCATCCACCTCGCCCATGATAACCGCCACGGCAACGGATATATCCGCTTGAATAAATGCCTTTTCACCGACGATGACAGTACCGTCGTTGCTGGAAATTTTTCCGCTAACCTTTCCATCCACGCGAATGGTGCCCTGAAATTCGATCGAGCCTTCGAGATTCGCATCAGCGCCTAAAAACGTGGTGATTGAATCTGCTTTTCTTTCTTTTTTCATGAATCGCCTCCCCCAATCCTTTTTGAGCGAAAACGCTCAAAAAGGATTGTATTAGTCCAGTAAAAATCGACGCATACTGACATTCAATAATAAGCCGATGCCAATGGCTGTTGTGAGCACCGATGAACCTCCGTAACTAACAAATGGCAACGGTACACCGACAACGGGCATCAGGCCCATGGCCATTCCGATATTGATGAGAACTTGCCAAAATATCATCGATGTAATTCCGACCGCTAAAATTGTACCAAACGGTTCCCGGCATGCCATGGCGACATTAAGCCCCCAGATAATCAACACGAAAAAAAACACAATCAATACAATCGAACCGATAAACCCCCATTCTTCTGCTAAAACTGAGAAAATAAAATCAGTGTGTTCTTCAGGTAAAAAAGATAAAGCATTCTGGGTACCTTTTAAAAATCCTTTGCCGCTGATCATTCCCGAGCCAATTGCGATTTTGGATTGAATGATATGATAACCGGCACCCAGCGGGTCACGGTCGGGATCCAAAAATACTAAAATGCGCTGCTTCTGGTATGGCTTTAAGAAAAACCAGATCAAGGGAACAATGACGCCGCTTGTGACGATCAAATAAATGAGGGAGCGGCGCTCGATTTTCACGAAAATGGTCATGGCCGCCGCAATGAGAACAATCAGCATCGCCGTACCCAGATCCGGTTGCCTCACAATTAAAACAATGGGGATCATCGTCAGTATAAAAGGTCGGATCAGTTCTCGCAGGGTAAAACCCCGGGTGTAAGCATCTTTGGAAAAATAATGAGCCAGAATAGCAATTATTGAAATCTTAACCAGCTCTGACGGTTGAATGGATATCGGACCAAAGATCAACCAGCGTCTTGAGCCGCCGACGTATTTGCCGAAAACCAAAACACTGATCAACATTAAGACGCATATGACATAAATCGGTTGAGACCAGCGGTCCAGCAATTTATAATTAAATAAAAAGGAAAAGACCATGGCGCACAGCCCGATCATGAACCAGATGAGTTGCTTGTAAAATAGTATTTTCTGTGGAGCAGGGGTTTCCGCAGTAACGGCGCTATACAGGGTGGCAAGGCCGACGCATCCGATTAACATCGCAATACCCAAAAGGCCCCAATCAAAATTTTGCACCAATCGGCGGTCGAACATCTTCTTCTATGCTCCAATTTCTAGTTAGTTGTTGCTGGCTTCAGGTCTTTGGTTTCTGGTTTCAGTTACATATAGGTGTCAGGTGTCGGGTGTCAGGTGTCAGGACAAACGATTGGGGGATTGCGTCCCGGTGAAATATGCTTCGCATTTCATTGGGTAAAAGTTTAAGATCAATTTCGCCAGTTCCGTTAATTCCTCAATCCCTAAATTCCTAAATACCTGAATTCTTTCCAGCCTTTTCTGACACCTGACACTTGAAACCATCTTTTTTTCGTTTCTGACACCCGACACCTGACACCTTGTTGTACCTGAAACCTGACACCTGAAACCTAAACAAAGCTAACCGCTTTCCTCCTCAGCAACCAATTCCTGACCCTTAACCATCTGACGTTCCGGCCATTTGCCGTTTAGAAAGGTCTTAATGATCTCTCGGGCAATGGGCGCCGCGGCGCCGGATCCGTGTTCTCCATGTTCCACTATAACGGAAACCGCAATACGTGGATCATCAGACGGAGCGTAGGCCACGAACCAGGCATGCGCCTTTAAATGGGCACCCGTATTTTCTTCTTCCTCCTGCTCGTCGTCCCTGCGACTCACCACCTGAGAGGTGCCCGTTTTACCACTGATCTGGATGTGTTTCATTTTGATGCGTCGGGCAGTGCCTTTTTCGCCATTAACGGCCAACCACAGACCCTCTTTAACGATATTGAGAGTGTCCTCACTGACAGGCAATTTGCCGACCACCTGAGGCATTTCTTGATAGACAATGCTCCCATCAATAGACTTGATGGCATCCAGGATAATTGGTTTATAGAATTTACCATCATTGGCAACAGCGGCGATCAGCGTCGCCATCTGCAGGGGGGTGGTGAGATTAAACCCTTGACCGATAGCCAAAGAAAGGGTTTCGCCTCTCTGCCACGGAACACCCGTACGCTGCTGTTTCCAGGCTGCAGTCGGAATCAATCCGGAAGCTTCGTGATCAAGCTGGATTCCGGTAGGCGATCCTAAGCCTGATGCTTTGGCATACCATGCCAATCTGTCGACACCGAGTTGTTCGCCGACCTGGTAAAAAAAGACATCACAGGATTGCGCCACCGCTTTAAAGATATCAACCTTGCCATGTCCTCCTTTTTTCCAGCAGCGATAAACACGATTGCCAAACTTGTAAAATCCAGGGCAGTGAAATATTGTATCGGTATCAATAACATTTTCCTGAAGCCCGGCCAGTGCTGTAATAATTTTATAGGTTGATCCTGGCGGATACTCGCCCTGGATGGCCCGGTTGGACATCGGTCGGAATGGATTGGTAATGAGCGAGGTCCAGTTTTCTCGAGAAATACCTCCAACAAAGGCACTTTGGTCAAAAGTCGGGCTGCTGGCCATTGCCAGAATTCCCCCAGAGTTGACCTCCATGGCAACCACGGCGCCAGTAACCCCTTCCAGCAGTTCCTCGGCTTTTTGTTGAACGAGTTGATCGACGGTCAGATAAACACTATTGCCGGGTGTTGCCAGAACCGTTTTCAAAACTCTAACTACCTGGCCGTTAACATTGACTTCAACCTGTCTTCCGCCACGTTGGCCCCGCAAATAATTTTCATAGGTTTTTTCGGCGCCAAATTTACCTATCAGATCGCCACTTCGGCAGTCCGGATAACTCCCGCTTTTCAGCTCCTCCGGATTGATTTCACTCAAATATCCAATCAAATGGGCAGCATACCGTTTATTAATATAATTTCGTCTTAGGTTTACTTTTACCGCGACTCCCGGAAGATCGTATTTATGGGCTTCCAGGGCCGCTAAAGCATTTCTGCCGATATCTTGTTTCAATACGATCGGTTTATAGAAAGATCGTCCTTTGGTATGGGTTATGGTGGACATCAGATCGGCGGCAGGAATCTGAATATAGGATGAAAGCTTTTCAAGGGTCTGTTCAAGCGGCTCGGCGTCTTTTAAAATAATGCTCACATCAAATGAGGGACGATTATCCACGAGCACTTTACCATTGCGGTCATACACCACCCCTCTGGGCGGATCTATACTTTGCAATCGAATGCTGTTGTTGAGCGAAAGCCTTCTTAATTCTTCACCGGTGATCACTTGCAGATAAATCAGCCGCACAAATAGAATAACAAAGGCCGCCAGCGCCCAGATCATCAGATTAAATAAACGCTGTTTGTACCATTCGCTATCAGCTGTCTTTAAATACTTATCCAATGTGCGACTCCATCGGCATCATTTTTGACGGGCCAACATTCCGTCCATGAGGTTGTCAATTCGCTGATGGCCGAATTGATAAAATAACAAGAAAAAAGGGCCGCTGCCCAAAGCCCACAACAGTTGTACAACAACCGTGCGCCACATTCCCACCGGAAAATTTGCATCCGGAGCTAAAACGGTAAAAGTCCCGATGAATAACAGATTTTCAATCAACACACCCACTGCAACGACCACAGATAAAAGAAAACGATTTCCGACTTGAACAAATTTGATTGTCCATTTAACACCGATCAGCAGCCAACAATATGTGGTCAGATAAAGCCCAAAGGAACTTCCGGAGATATTGTCCATGATAAAGCCAAACAAAACGACAAAAAGTAAACCCTCGCGCAGGGGTCGATATAAAGCCAAATAAATGATAAACGGAATTAATAGATCATAAAAACTATTCAACAGTGGCAGATGAGGAAAGACCGCGGTCTGCAGAATGACAAGAAAAAGACATACAGCAACATAAAAGCAATAAATCATTTTTTACTCGTAAAATCATGCCCCAGGGGGTTGAGTATAATTAAAACCTCTTCAAGCTTTTCAAAATCGACATAGGGGGTGACGGTTATTTCTTGGAATATCTCCGCGTCACGCTTTGCCACATCGGATACCCATCCAATACGCAAACCCTTCGGATAGACACCATCAAATCCGGAGGCCACGACAATGTCCGCTGTTTTGACATCGTGTTTATGCAAAACAAAGTCAAATCGGCACAATTCCGTTGAGGCCCCCTTGATAACGCCTCGAGCTCTGGTTCTCTGCACAACGGCATCGACGGCACTGTTTCGATCAATAATGAGCATAACCTTCGCATAATGATCGGAAGTTTCTGTAATCTGTCCTGCAATGCCCTGGGCAATAACCACCGGCAGCCCTTTCTGTAAGCCATCGGCTTTGCCTTTATCAATGATGATGGTTTTGAACCAGGGTGATGGATCTTTACCGATAACCTCGGCTGCAATAACCCGATTTGTGGTAGTTTTCTGGAAATTTAATAAGCTCCGCAGGCGATTATTGGCAAGTTCAACCTCACGCCATTGACTGTTTGTTTCAACGGCCTTATTTAGAGCCTGTTTAAGATGAAGATTTTCATGGGATACGGCTACCAGAAAAAAATAATGTTCCCAGATGCCTCTGGCGAAACGAATGGAACGCGTGACCAACTCCTGAAACGGAGCAACAAAAGAAATGGCAACATAGCCGAACCCAAATGAGGCATTTCTTTTGCTGGTTGCAGAGAGGAATATAAGATTGACTGTAATCAGAACGATTACGCCAATAATGAGCACCATCTTTTTCGAAAACATACGGCTAGGTAATCACGACTTCCTTCAGGATTTCAAGATTGTCCAGTGCTTTTCCTGAACCTGAAGCTACAGTTGACAGAGGATCTTCAGTTACGGTAACCGGCAAACTGGTTTCTTCCCGGATGAGCCGGTCTAGATTCTTCAACAGGGCACCTCCGCCGGTTAATATGATACCCCGATCGACAATGTCAGCCGACAATTCCGGTGGTGTCTGCTCTAAAGCTATTTTTACGGTCTCCACAATGGCATCGATCTGCTCGGAGATGGCAATGCGAATTTCCTCTGAATCAATCGATAAAATTTTAGGGATGCCGGATGCAAGATCACGGCCTTTGACTTCGATGGTCTCCAAATTCTGAGCATCCGGATAGGCATTTCCGATGGATGTTTTAATGACCTCTGCCGACCGTTCGCCGATCAATAAATTGTATTTTCGTTTGATGTACTGAATGATGGCAGAATCCATTTTATCACCGGCAACGCGAACGGACCGGCTGTATACGATTCCCTTCAACGAAATGACAGCCACCTCGGTGGTACCCCCGCCGATATCAACGACCATATTACACGTGGGTTCCGTGATCGGAAGACCGGCACCGATGGCAGCCGCCATGGGCTCTTCGATTAGAAAAACTTCCCGGGCTCCCGCAGATTCCGCCGATTCTCTGACCGCACGCTTTTCAACCTGGGTGATGCCTGATGGCACGGCAATGATGATTCGCGGTCTGACAAATGTGCGTCGATTATGAACTTTGTGAATAAAATGCCGCAGCATGGCCTCAGTCACTTCGAAATCAGCAATAACACCGTCGCGCATCGGGCGAATCGCCAAAATGTTGCCGGGCGTTTTGCCTAACATATTTTTGGCTTCGAGGCCAACAGCCAAGACCCGGTTTTTTGATCGATTGCCGGTGCTAACGGCAACAACCGACGGTTCACTTAGAACAATGCCCTTGCCCTTTACATAGACCAGCGTGTTGGCCGTCCCCAAATCGATGGCCAAGTCGCTTGAAAATGCGCCTAAAATTCTATCAATAAATAAATTCATAACGCCTCATTCTATGGCACCCCGTCGCGCCATATTATAATCATGGTGAAATATCAATAAATTACCAAATTTACTATACAATTACAAGAGAAAATTATTTTGCCCATAAAGGGAAAAAACAATCAAAATTCATGCAAAATATGGTTCACTTACCATCAAAACGACAACCATACGGGTCATATCATACCAGGGATTTCATCACGGCATCGTGCAACTTCGGCCTAAATGCTTTTATGGTATTGTTTTGCCGCGTTGGATGGACGCGGTTGGTTAAACAGATGATAATGATTTTACGTACCAGATCCATCCAAAAAGAGGTGCCGGTGAATCCCAAATGGCCGACGCTTTGTGATGAGAAAAATTTGCCGCTGCTGGAGTTCTGTATGCTGGGCATATCAAAGCCTAGGGCTTTGTCCGTATCGGGCAAACGTTTAAAAAAAAGCTGGACGAGATCCCTTTCAAAAAGGTTCCCGGGACCATTGCTTTCATAACTGGAGAGTAATTTTACCAGCAGCATATGAACACCTGCAGCCGAACCAAAAAGACCGGCATGCCCTGCAATGCCGCCCACGGCGTATGCATTTTCATCATGCACCTGTCCTTCTAAAAGGGTATGGCGCCAAGAGCATTTTTCGGTGGCCGCAAATTTATGCTTTGGTCGGGGTGAATCCAATGCAATAAAAAAAAGATCTTTCAGCGCAATTTTATTGTAGATCGTTTCGGTGACGAATTGATCCAGTCGACACCCGGATTGCTGCTCAATTACCCACCTTAGAATCATAAACCCCACATCACTGTACAAAACGGTTTTACCGATCGGATGGATAAGCGGCTCTGCGACCAGCAGTTCTCTGAGTGCGGCTTCCCTTTGCCGGGCGGGAAAATTGCTCAGGGAGGTGTAATAGGGGCGATAATCCGGCAAACCGGCATTATGATAAAGTAAATGCTTTAGTTCAATCCGGGCCTTATCCGTCGGTAGAAACTCCGATAAAACACGGCCGAGTTGTTTTTCCAGATGGATGCTACCAAGTTCAACCAGCCGCATGATGGCCACCGTAGTGGCCAGGGGCTTTGTCAGCGACGCTAAATCAAAAATAGTGTCCCGGGTCATCTTTGTCCCGGAAAACATATTGGCATGGCCATAGGATTCAAAAAAAAGAATCGAATCTTCCCGGGAGGCCAGCAGCACGGCACCCGGGAAGACATTGTCCGATATGGCCTGCCGCATCATGCGGTCAATCTCTTGCATTGAAGCGTGTCCTTTGAAAGATCAGGTGATTTTTTTTCACCACAGAGGCACAGAGAGCACAGAGTTATCTTTCTTTTGCCCGATCGGGAGATACCGATCGGGCAAAAAAGCTCAGCCCTTCGGGCATTACGCTTTTAATTCTATTATCGTATCTATTTATAGAATGTAACATGAGTTAAACAGCTAACTTATTATTAGTTTGATATCACCATTGCCACGAAGCGGCAGATGGTTTTCCCTGGGCGCCGTCTCCCGCCCAGGGAAAAAATATAATCTCTGTGTTCTCTGTGCCTCTGTGGTGAACTTTTTTATTTTCCGCATTCACATCGTTGCTGGCTGATGATAGGACAATCTGTGGCTGTCTGCATCTAGAGTTGCTTCAATGCCGAATGGCAATGTGATGTTTTGCTTCCCGTGTCCGGATTCAAACCCGGCCAAAATAGGAATTGCAGAATCTTGAAACAGATCCGAAAAAATTTTGATGACGTCTTCCAGCGCTCCGCAATCGATGAAATCACCCAGAACCAGTCCCGCCAGGCCTTCGAAACAGCCGGCCAACTTCATTTGAAAGAGCATCCGATCCAGCCGATAAGGGGCTTCACCCCGATCTTCAAGAAAAAGAATCTGATCTGTAAAGCTGGGCGCAAACGGGGTGCTGAGAAGATGGCAAAGGGTGGTCAAATTCCCGCCGCATACCCGCCCGCTCGTCGAGCCGGAATGGATCGTGACTCCCTTTTGGGTTTTGATATCGAGCGCACGCCCGGATGTCAGTGCTGCAATGACTGCCTGCCGGGTCGCCTCGGGAGCAGTAGATAGGGTCGTAACCAGAGGCCCATGAAAAGTTACCAGACCACATTTGGTATCAATGGCCGATAACAGCGCCGAAATATCGCTGTGCCCCATAAATATTTTGGGATGTTGTTCAATCACCCGGTAATCTAAAAGGGACAGCAATCGAAGGGAACCATATCCTCCTTTGGCACAGACAATGGCGTTGATGTGCGAATCAGCGAAAAGCCGGTGGATAACATCGACACGCTGTTGATCAGAACCGGCGAGATAGCCATCGCTTTCATAAATATCATCCGGAATATGAATCTGAAAACCCATGGCCTTTAAAGTATGAATACCCTGATCAAAAATATCAACATCGAAAGGGCCAGCCGGTGCCACAATGCCGATGGTGTCACCCGGTTTCAGCCGGGGCGGGAGTATGGTGTTCTTATTTAAGGGAGCCATAACTTTTAAGGTTTCAGGTGTCAGGTGTCAGGTGTCAGGAATTCAATTGCGGATTTTGGATTTTGGATTTAATTCCTAAATTCCTGAATCCCTCAATTCCTAAATTCTTTAACCTGACACCTGAAACCCGAAACCTGACACCTATCTTAGGTTGACATCTGCCACCATGAGTGCTAATTATTGTCGCCTGTGTCGGGGCGTGGCGCAGTCTGGTAGCGCACTTGAATGGGGTTCAAGGGGTCGGAGGTTCAAATCCTCTCGCCCCGACCAACTTTCGTATGATTACCAAAGCGGGGGTAGACCCGCTTTTTTAATGGTATCAAGATTGGGCGCTATTATCAATATATGCAGGGGTTCAGGGTTCAAGGTTCTGGGTTTGTGTTTAGTGTTTGGTGTTTCGTATTTAGTACTTGGAAAATCCGTAATCCAAAATCGCAGGGCCTTGAACTCCATGCTCCACACCCCCTGCCCCATGACCTATGCTTAGCCAGAGACCAGAGACCAATGCTTAAACCTCTGAACCCTGAACCTGAATTATTTACTGTCCATTACCCACAAACCTTGCCAGTTCTTCAATTCGGAATCCAAAAGTGTTCGGCACCTTGCTGCGTATGCGGCTGCGGCCGCATCGGAATTCTGGATCGATTTGAAAACCGCCAATGCCCTTTTAAGTTCGCCCTGATAATAAAATGACAGGCCCTGGCTGAAAGCCCCCAGAATTTCTTTCCTGCTTTCATAGGCCTCCATCAGCATAGGTTCATGAACCGTAATGGGTTCCGCTCTTCCCAGCACCGCTAGCCGCGCCAGTTCACGCGTCATAAGTTGATTCCCCAGTGATTCCTTGGTCGACTGGGAAATCAGGATAGAAGTTCCAAACTGTTTGTTGGCGCCCTCCAGCCTGGATGCTGAATTGACGGCATCTCCCACGACAGTATAATCGAAACGGGCATGGGAGCCCATGTTTCCGACCACCGCCGGGCCGGTATTAATACCGATTCGCATACGCAATGGCTCGCCAATCCGTTTGATAAACGTCGGTTGCAGCTGCTCGAGTCTGGCCTGGCAGGATAGTGCCGCTCGAACGGCGCGATCGGCATGCGCATCTATCTCCAGCGGTGCGTTCCAAAAAGCGATAATGGCATCACCTTCATACTTGTCAATGGTTCCGCCCTCTGAATGAATAATATCGGTCATGGCCGTGAGATAATCGTTTAACATGGCCGTCAATGCGGCAGGATCCATGCCCTCGGAAATGGAAGTAAACCCTTGAAGATCGGAAAAGAAAATGGTTAAGACCTTGCGTTCACCGCCAAGCTTTAACCTTTCGGGATGAGCAATAATCTGTTCGATGACTTCCGGGCTAAGAAAATGCTGGAAGGCCTTTTTGATAAATCGCCGCCGACGCCCTTCGGTGGCATAATTGATAACCAGTGCAAGGCCGATGGTCGTGATGCCGGCGGTTTCCAAGACAACCAACGGTAACCAATAGCCCAGGCGATATGCACTCAGACACATTAATACAGGCAGTAAAATTGCCAGGGCGCTGACGGATAGACTTCCGGCGGGTTTATTGAAAAAGGTTGCAGACAAGGCACAGGCCATAGCAAAAAAGAAGATCAAACCGATGGACAAACCTCGGGGGACGGTTTGCATGAAATCACTGGAGAGAAAATTATCCAGCATGGTGGCATAAATTTCGGCACCGGGAAATCTATCCGCCACCGGGGTAACGCGCAGATCATATAAACCCTTGGCCGAAAAGCCAAAAAAAACATATTTGTCCTTGAAGGCGACAGTACCGTTAATATTGGAGGGCTGACCGTTGCGAATCTGTAATTCAGATTGTATCACGGCTGCTGCGCTGTAAGATTTAAAGGTGCCGGGAGGGCCGCGATAACGCAATAAGGCGCGGGCATTGCGATCAATCGGTATGGATTTTCCGTCCAATATCATATGTTCGGCCAGGATCTGCATGGCTGCCCGGGGATGGGCGGCCAGATAATTGCCCAGCCCCAGCGAAGGTATCAGGTGACCATCAAAAAGGCGAAACAGTTCGATCCTACGGTAGATACCGTCTGGGTCCGGATTCTGAGTTACATTGCAAAGTATGGCAGCATTTTGTGCAACCTCGACAATTGGCATGGCCGCGCGCAGAATCAGGTTGTGCTCTCTATCGGCTTGCTGCAGCCATTTTTTGAGTCCGATGACTTTAAATTCCGGCAGCGGGATATCACCCGGCCAATGCCTGCCGGGTCCCTCTTGATCATCGAATGAAACCGAGGCCGCCACACGGCCAAAGGTTGCCATAGCCTGTCCGAAGTTACGGTCATCTTCGACACCATAACCGGAGGGATCTTCGAACAAGACATCAAAAGCCAATGCTTTGACACCACTTCTGCGGCAAAAATCGACCACCGCCCCATACATCTCTCTCGGCCACGGCCAGTGCACGCCGCTTTCTTGCCTGCCCCATTCCAGACTCTTCGGGTCCAGAAGGATCAGCGCAATATCATCGGTGGCCTTGCCCGGTTTCATCATCAGCTTAGCCCGCCAATCCCAGGTATCCTCTTCCCATGAATCCAAATAATCCATCAAGTAAGGGATAAAAGCAAGAATGGCGCCGGCAAGACCGATGAGAATAGCGTGTAGAAGTTTATTTTCGGCTACAAGGCGCATGAGCAGAATCGGTGTTAGGTCTCAGATTTGTAGATTGTCATTTATGCCCTGCAGGTTTATTTAAAGATGAACGTCCGACATCGAACATCGAACGTCCAACGTCGAATAAAAACAAACATCCAATACCGAACATCAAAACGCTATTTGCATTTATTCTCAGCAGTTTTAATAATCGTAACGAATCTCTTAATTAATTCTTCTGTTCTTTCAGATCATGTGTCCTTTTCTTCATATTTCCATTCGACGTTCGATGTTGAGCGTTCGATGTTCGATGTTCATCTTTTTAAATCCCTAATAGGACACAACCCTAAATAAACCCCAAGGCTTTTTTAAACCGTGCTTGCCTCGGCACCGGTGATCGCACCTTTGAATAGCTGAGGTAACTTTCAATCTCCGATATGCGCTTGGTAGGTGCTGGATGCGTTTTCGCAAAATCGAGTCCTTCGGGCTTGAGACGCTGATCCATGACATTGAGCATATCCACCAGGCCGCTGGGGTTATATCCAACACGCTGCAATATGATAGTGGCTGCCTGATCCGCCTGGTATTCAAAAGAGCGGGAATAGCCATTGACGATCAGGGTTGAAGATATATCCGAGATCGAATCTTCAAAGGTCCGGGTCAGTCCTGCCAGATCATCACCGCCGAAGGTTTTGGTTCCTTCAATGGCCAGTGTCGTTACCGCTGCTGTTACCCGGGACTTCTTGATAGCTTGCAGGCCGTGTTTGTGTTGCACGTGTCCAATTTCATGAGCCAAAACAGCAGCAACGGCATCCTCATGCCGGCAGCAGCGCAAAATTCCCCGGGTTACAAATATCAACCCGCCGGGTGCGGCAAACGCATTTATTTCATCGGAGTCTTGAATTAAAAAGTGGTAGCCGCCGTACGTTTCCGGCAAATCTGATGCCTGGGCCAGGGTTTGGCCAAGTACATTGATGTATCGGTTGGGCGTCGGTTTATTATAGGGCTGATATCTTTGGAGAACCATGGCTCCAACCGTCCGGCCAATATAATATTCCTGTTCCGGGGTGATATCCTCAAACGACTTGGAAATGGCGCTGGCACTTTTGACAATAGAATCCGTGTCAATTTTAATGCCCCCGATCTGTAAGGATCCTCCTGCACCCATGGTCTTGCAACCCTGGATAAATCCGCATAGAGCGGGTCCGGCTCCCAATCCCCAGAAGGTCCACGCGCAAATACGACCTAAAAATTCTCGTCGGCTGGATGTTCTCATTTCGATCCTCCTTCTTTGGGATTTAGGTCCCCGTCTTTAACAAATGCTTGAATCTCATTTTGAGAGACAACCATCATTTCCATTCGATCGATCCAGGTGAAATCCATACGCGGATTTTGTGATTTAAATTCTCTTTCAACCTCCTGATTAAATCCTCTACCGGCAAGGGTGAGCTCATCATTACTCGCGGCCTGCTCTACATCCGATGCCCCGGGCTTTATCACAATCTTTTTATTGGATAACGCCGAAGAATGCATCCAGGCCTCCTTGTAGATTCCGGGAACATCGATTTTCGACCATGAATTTTTCTCCTCTTTCACAACGACTTGATCCCCGTAATTGAGACTGGCAATAATTCTGCCCAAAAATGACGGCGTGGACCTGACAGTGCCTTTTTTCACTTGCACGCTCATGAGTTTTTGCTCAACAGCAAGCACCGTTAACCCGCATAGCCCAAGCAGGAGGCATGCAACAGTGATGGATGTAAATTTTTTCATCATAGGGTTTCCTCCAGGTTTTAAGAAAGGTTCAGGGTTCAAAGGTTTACCCGCCTTCGGCGGCGCCAGAGGCGACCAGGGTTCAGGGTTCAGGGTTGCGTGTCGCGCCTTCTGGGTTTCGGGTGTCGGTTTATAAGGCTTGGGGCATGGGGTTCAAAGCCTTTCGAATTTGGAATGCGGAATTGGGAATGCGGAACTCGGAACTCGGAAATACTAAATACAATACATGATACCCTTAACTACTAATTCTGGGTCTTTAATATTTTACCCCATACCCTATGCCCCATGCCTCATGTCTTGAACCTTGAACCTTGAACCCTGAACCCTGAACCTTTGAACCTTTGGAATTTATATATTACAAAATAAGAATGGAGTCAAAACAACAACGGATTCTGACAATTTAGGTAGGTTATTGCAATCCGTGAAGGCTTATGATGAATACGATTGATAGGCTCGGCAGCGGTTAATCGGGAAGGCTGCCGCTTTTCATATAGGATTGAATCAGGCCTTCATTATAGGCCTTAAGAAAAGCGTCGACGATACCGGGATCAAATTGACTACCCGACCCTTCTCTGATGATTTTTAGAATCAGACTTTCTTCCATTTTTTTGCGATAGGCCCGGTCAGAGGCCATGGCATCATAGACATCTGCTACAGAAAGAATTCGCGCCAATAACGGTATCTCCTGCTGCTTCAAGCCGTCCGGGTAGCCCGTGCCGTCAAAACGTTCATGATGGCACCTGATAATCAACCGTTCTCTTTCCCACAAACCCAATTGCTCCAATATGTTGGCACCAATTACCGGGTGTTCCTTTATTTTTTCGAACTCTTCCGGTGTCAGCCTTCCGGGCTTCAACAGAATATCGTCCCGAATGCCGATCTTGCCGATATCATGAAGATGTCCGGCAAAATTTAATATATCCAATTCTTCGCTGCTACATCCTAGTTTTTTGCCCAAAATAAGAGATATCCCCGTAACGCGGCTGGAGTGCTGACGCGTGTAAAGATCTCTGGCCTCCAATGCATTGACAAAGGCATACAGGGTGGCGAAAAGATTTTGATATATATTCTCATAGAGCGCCAGATTCTCAATCGAATTTGCGGCACTCTGTGTCAGAAACGAGAAATAGTAAAGATCTTTTTCGGAGAAACGCTTTTCCCCCTGCTGAATGTTAGCCATTAATACGCCGAAAACTTTTTCCCGAATTTTTAAGGGAACCAACATCGCCGATAAAATTGCTTCCGGCAGCTGGTTGGATCCATTGTTATCTGAGATCAGCAGGGGTATTCCATCGCCGGCAACTTCCATTATTAGGTGCGGTTCGGGGGCAGCGTTCACCATCGGCTGAGGGTCATCGGAACCATTTTCCCGGGCTTCGGAGGAACTGACATTCTGCGAGGCAGCGCGGTTGATTTGCGATCGGGCCGAAGCAACTTTTATCGGTTCCCGAACAGATCCATTGACCACATAAAAGGTGGTGTTATCCGCATGCACAATTTCGACCCCCATGTCAACCGCACGCTTAAAGACATCGGTGGTTGAGCTGATGGCGGCAAAGCCGCCCATGATTTTATTGAGGATATGGAGTTCTTCAACTTTTAAGACCAGTTCCTGATTTAATGCTTGCAGACGCTGCTTGCCCTCAACCTCTCTTTTTAAGATGACGTTTTCCGCCAGGAGTCGACGCTGCTCTACAGCACGTCGAACACAGAGCTCCATTTGTTTGAGGTTCACGGGTTTGATCAGAAAATCAACGACACCATTTTTTATGGTTTGAATCGCATTCTCCAGAGAAGGATAACCGGTCATGACAATTACCGGCAGTGTGTTATCAGCAATGCGGATCTTTTCGGCTAAATCCAGCCCGTTCATTTCAGGCATATTAATATCGGTGAAGCAGCAATCGATAGTTTCATGCGCGATTATTTGAAGGGCTTCTTTGCCGTTTTGGGCGGTATAGGTTTGGTATCCATTGCGTTCAAAAAAGTCACGGGTAACATTCAGTATCGATTCTTCATCATCAACCAGCAGTATTTTTTCCTTTATTTCACCTTCCATAGCCCGATCCCCAAATACAGCGCATATTTCAGTTAAAGATGATATCGACATTTTGATCAAAAACTTTAGGATTGTATAAAACTCTTGAAGATTCATTCGAAAAAAACTAAAAGACGAGCAATCTGATGAAAGCAACTGAAAATATCACACACGTTCCCTTGCGGATATGCTTCTTAAGCTACCGCAGCAATCCCCACTGTGGCGGCCAAGGGGTATATCTTAAAAACCTGAGCAGGGCCCTCAAAGATTTAGGCCATGCCGTCGACGTCATTTCCGGTCCGCCGGATCCGATGCTTGATGATGATATCCCGGTATTCCGACTGCCGTGTCTGGATCTGTACAATCCTGAAAATCCATTCCGGATGCCTACCTTAAAAGAGCTTATGGAACCGATTAATTTTGTGGAATGGTTGGGTGTTTCCACCATGGGTTTTCCCGAACCCTTCACTTTCGGGCTCAGAGCCTATCAATATTTAAAACAGCGGTGGCATACCTACGATATTATCCACGACAATCAAAGCCTGTCCTACGGTATCTGGGCCATCAATAAATTTGTGCCCACCATCGCCACAATTCATCATCCCATCACCATCGATCGGAATGTGGCCATCCGCTCGGTGACGTCCGGCTGGAAAAAGCTAAAACACCTGCGCTGGTATTCATTTATTGGTATGCAGAAACGTGTCTCTCGAACCCTATCCCATATCATTACCGTCTCGAAGCGCGCCCGCTATGACATCAGCAATGATTTTCACATCCCGCTGGCAAAATTCAGGATCGTGCCCAATGGGATCAACACGGACATCTTCCACCCTGTAACGGATATACCCAGAGATCATCAGCGCCTGATTGTCACCAACAGTGCCGACATGCCGTTAAAGGGACTTTATTATCTTCTGCATGCCATTGCAGATGTTGCCAAAACCCGACCCGTAAAATTAACGGTCGTGGGCGCCCCCAAGAAAAACGGCAGCATTGAAAAGCTGGTTCGCAAATTAGGCATCGGCAGTTTACTTACCTTTACAGGTCGAATTGATAACCGGCAGTTTGTAAAAGAATATGCCAGGGCAACGGCGGCAATTGTACCTTCGGTTTACGAAGGCTTTGGATTACCGGCGGGAGAAGCCATGGCCTGCGCGGTTCCGGTAATCAGCACCACGGGCGGTGCGTTGCCAGAGGTGGTTGGAGAAGCCGGTATCCTGGTACCCCCGGCTGACCATCATGCCCTGGCCAGGGCCATTGAATCATTGCTGGACCATCCCGATAGGGCAATGCATCTGGGGCAGATCGGATATCAGCGGGTACACAAGCATTTCACCTGGAAAAAGGCAGCCGAAAAATCCGTGGAGGCCTACCGGGAGACAATCCGTGATCACCGTAAATTTCAAAAAGCTTAACATCCGGCCCGGTTTTAAAATCCTGGATGTTGGCTGCGGCTCGGGAAGACACCTGGGTGCTGCCTATCGATTCAAACAAATCTCGGTCGTCGGGGCTGATCTGGATCACGATGATGTTTGCGAAGCCAGACGACGCCTCACATTTCATGACCAAATCGGTGAACATGGCGAAGGTACATGGGCCTTATCGGTGGCTGACGTTACCTGCCTGCCGTTTGAAACCGATTATTTTGATCTGGTGATTTGTTCCGAGGTAATGGAACATGTTGCGGATCATCAGGCCGCCGCGGGCGAATTGGTCCGGGTATTAAAACCGGGTTGCAACCTGGTGGTGAGTGTGCCCAGATATTGGCCGGAACGCATATGTTGGGTTTTATCAGATGACTATGTCAATTCTGAGCGTGGGCATATTCGTATTTACAAATCAAAGGCCCTGCTGGAGCTCTTTTATCGTTTCGGGTTAAAAAAATGGGCCGTCCACCATGCTCACAGTCTTCACACGCCATACTGGTGGCTAAAATGTCTTCGAGGACCGAACCGCACCGATTCGTCGCTGGTCAACCTGTATCATCGATTACTTACCTGGGACATCATGCAGCAGCCCCGCGTAACCCGTATTTTGGATCGGTTGCTGAATCCTGTTCTGGGGAAAAG
>JASFPE010000027.1:0-21609 GCA_050116155.1 Desulfobacterales bacterium | reverse complement strand
ACAGAAATCATAAGACAGAAGTCAGAAGTAATAATCAATTGAGGAACTAAGGGATTCTCTGGAATGCGGAATGCGGAATTCGGAAGGCGGAAAATCAAACACCAAACACTAAACACCAAACACCAAACACTAAACACCAAACACCAAACACCAAAAAAATTAATAGTAAATAAGACCTAAAATAATTGAAGGTACAAACATCACGATGGACAAGAAAACTCCGATAAAACGTTTGTTGGTTATTGATGACGAAGAAAATATGCGCCATATGTTATCAACGGTTCTGGGCAAAGGCGGATACCTTGTTGATACCGCGTCAGATGGATCCGAAGGGCTGAAGATGATTGATGAAGCTCGCTATGATTATGTCCTGTGTGATATTAAGATGCCCAAGATGAGCGGGATGGATTTTTTAAAGGCTGCGCGGGAAAAGCTGAATAGCACCACCGTGATCATGATGTCGGCTTACGGGACCATCGATACGGCCATCGCAGCCATGAAACTCGGTGCCTATGATTACATTTCCAAACCGTTTAAGGCCGATGAAGTCTACATGACATTGAAAAAAGCCGATGAACGGGAAAGTCTAAAAAGGGAAAATATACGGCTCAAAGAGCGTATTCAAAATATTGAAGGTAGCTATAATTTCGGCAATATTGTGGCCAAAAGCAAGGCCATGCAATCTGTGTTTCATTTGGCTGCCAAAGCATCACAATACAAAACAACGGTTCTGATATTGGGTGAAAGCGGAACCGGCAAAGAATTAATTGCACGGGCCATTCATTTTCAGGGCGAAAGAGCTGAGAAAC
The DNA here is from genome assembly GCA_050116155.1 of Desulfobacterales bacterium. Classification (GTDB taxonomy): domain Bacteria; phylum Desulfobacterota; class Desulfobacteria; order Desulfobacterales; family JAHEIW01. The sequence continues at coordinate 20,800 of JASFPE010000027.1, read as the reverse complement.
CGTTGGTTCCGGTTAATTGCGGAGGCATTCCCGATAATTTACTCGAAAGCGAATTGTTTGGATATAAAAAAGGCGCCTTTACCGGTGCAGAACGAAACAAAACCGGTCTTTTCCAGGAAGCCGATGGCGGCACCATATTTCTGGACGAAATCGGTGAGTTGCCAGTGGCACTACAGGTAAAACTTCTGCGCGTTCTGCAGGAAAATGAAATCAGACCGATAGGTGATTCTAAATCCACTAACATTGATGTCCGCGTAATCGCCGCAACGGCCAAAAATTTGGAAAAAGAAGTCAGGAAAGGCACATTTCGAGAGGATCTGTTTTACAGATTAAACGTATTATCCATTAAATTACCTCCGCTGAGAGAGCGTAACGAAGATATTCCCTCGTTATGTGAGCATTTCATTGAGCGCTTCAGAGAATCACTGGGTAAGGACATCAAGGAGATATCCTCTGCGGCCATGTCGCAATTGCTATCATATCATTGGCCGGGAAATGTTCGAGAGCTCGAAAATGCGATCGAAAGGGCCGTGGTATTGGCTGACGGCTCTGTGTTGTTACCGGAAAATTTTTCGCCGGAATTTGCTCAAAGCCATAGAACTGGCCATACCAATGGATTGATTGAAGGATTTTCACTGAAGCAAGCCCAACGGGTGCTCGAAAAAAAGCTGATTACCAATGCACTGAAAGAAACCGGAGGCAATCGTACGCAAGCGGCACGGCTTTTAGAAATCAGTCATCCCTCACTCCTATCGAAGATTAAGGCCTATAATATTTCTCTCTGAAGACGTCTATCATGCCTTCACAAAGAAATGCCTAAAGTGCCTAAAATTCTGATCTCGCTTCGCCCCGTCGATTTTTTAAAATCAAAAGATAGAATGCCTTAACTTTAGGCAATTTAGGCACTTTTAATTTTAGGCATTTTCCTTAAATGGCCCATTTGAGCAACAAGCTGCCCCAGGTAAAGCCAGTCCCAAATACAAAAATCCTGAAATCTTCGATTACAGGATTTTTCGGTTGAGATCGACGCCGCCATCTATTTCTCAGCCAGATCAAACCATTTTGTCGGGTAATCATCTTTTCGGCTTTTCAAGCGGACGATTTTGCATACCTATGGTCTTAGTATGTTCGGCCGTTGATTTTTTTTCTTAACTTGCCGGAACATTTGAAGGTGACAACCCGACGTTCTCTCAATATCAGGTCATCGCCGGTGGCTGGGTTTCGTCCTCTGCGTTGTTTTTTGTCTTTCACGCAGAATTTCCCGAAACCGGATATCAGGACGTCCTCGCTTTTTTCTAATGTATTTTTAATGATTTCTAGCAGCGTTTCGATAATATCGACTGATTTTTTCTTTGTGAATCCGAGCTCGTGTACCCTTGAAACTATATCACTTTTGGTTAATGCCATGGCACCTCCTCAAACGAACGTTCTCCAATTCAAATTAGTTATCTTCTTTGGCGGATTCCTCCTCTTTTTGCGGAATGAGCAATTCGACCTTTTTCATAATGTTATCAACGTTATTCATAATTTCATCAATTTCTGTTTTAATTTGAATTTCAACGATATCATCCATGCAGACTTCTCCGTAATTTGTTTGTTATTTCATGACTCCATTCGCCTAACTTAGTACCATAATACTCTGTAACTATTAAAAATATACGGAAAATGGAGTTGTGTCAAGTTTTAATGAGTTTTCGTGGATTGCATGTTAAAAAAACAAGCTCGGGGCCTTGAACCAATTGGAATGTTGGAATGCTGGAATATTGGAAAAATGGGTCCTGGGATACTGCGATATTGGGTAGATGGACTGCCGAAGGCAGAACGATAAGATTTAAAATGGATAATATCCTTTGCAAACCCAGTATTCCAGTATTCCACTATTCCATTACTCCATGATTGAGGCAAGAACGCACGCCTCATAAAAAGCTATATATTTTCATACAGTATGAGAAATTCCGAGACGTTGTGACGCGCATGCTGCCTTTGATAGCATATATGTACTTTTTGGACGATACACGCTATATTATTAAAAAGGGCTGCCGCATCATCACATGGGGAGCCCTGTAATTTCTTGGAGCCGACGAGCGGACTTGAACCGCTGGCCTGCTGATTACGAATCAGCTGCTCTACCAGCTGAGCTACGTCGGCATACATAACCGTTCAAAGGTTCTGGGTTCAGAGGTTCAAAATATGTAAAGGTATCAGGTGTCAGGTTTCAGGTGTCAGCAAGCATTAATTTAGGAATTGCAAAATTAGGAATTAAATGTGTCCTGTCCATCCTATTCATCCATACGTGAATCCCTTAATTCCTAAATCATAGGTTTCCTGACACCTGACACCTGAACACTGAAACCTTTAGACTTTAACCCTGAACCCTGAACGTTGAACCTTGGAACGCTTAATACGTTCATTATGGCTCAAAATCAAGAAATAAATTCAATCCAGACGCTTGTCGGACAACTTTCTCAAGGGAACAGAAGGATTGAATGCACTGGATTTTCAGGGGCTGAAAGCGCCTATCTGACCACCAAAGTGCATAATGATTACCCGTCAGCCATTTGGGTAATCCTTCCCACCGTCAAGCAAGCTGAGCGTTTCGTGGAAGATTTACGCTTCTTTACGCCCAAACAAAATGGGACTGTCCATTATTTTCCGCCCTATAACATATTACCCTTTAAATTCATCTCCTACCATAATGAGACGGCTGCCAACCGAATCGCTGTGCTTTATCGCTTAATCGAAAACACGACGCAACCCGTGATCGTCACCACCATAGATGCCCTGATGCAAAAAATCATTCCACGTGAGGTTGTTGGGCAATTTGCAGAGCTTGTAATTAAGGATGAGGAACTGGATCGAGACCGGCTTATTGATAAGCTCATGTGCGGCGGTTATATTCGTTCAACCATAGTCGAAGAACCTGGTGATTTCTCTGTCCGGGGCGGCATCGTTGACATTTTTACGCCGCTTTATTCTAATCCGCTGCGAATCGAATTCTTTGGGGATCTTGTCGACTCCATTCGGTTTTTTTCGGTCGCCAACCAGCGCACAATTCGGCAAGTGAATGAAGCGGTTATTCTGCCTGCAAAAGAAATTGTACTGAACAAGTCACATCTGCCCCAGATCATTAGCCGGGTTCGTATGCGGGCGGGTGAAATCGGTCTTCCCGTAACTCAGGTGCGGTCTATTGTCGATCATATTAAAAATGTTGAGGTATTTCCAGGTATTGAAAGCCTCATTTCACTGATTTATCCGCAACTCGATACTTTATTTGACTATATCACCGACAAAGCTTTGATTGTGTGCATAGATTCTGAGGAGCTAGAAAAGACGGCAATCCAATTTGAACAGCAGGTTTTACAAAACTACCGGGCAGCCTGTGATGCCGAAAAACTTTGTGTCGAGCCTGCCAGTTTGTATTTGCCCTGGAATCAGGTAAAAATGTTGATTTCAGAAAGACAACAGTTGATTCTCAAAACCCTGGATGTGTTCACGCCGCAACAGCCAAAATCCCATCATCCATTTCGGCTCAAATTTTCGATTAACGATAATTCTGAAATTCGTTCAACCCTTGAACATTCAAAAAGCACAGAGCATCTTTTCAAGCCACTTGCTAATTGGCTGGATGATCAAAAGGATTCTGGATGCAGCGGCATCATCGTTTGTCGTACCCATGCGCAATCAGAAAGAATAAAATCGTTGATTTCTCCTTATGGGATCCAGTTTACCACCGTCGATGGCTTTCCTGACTTAAATTCTAACACACCAAGCTTCTGCTTATCTATCGGTCGGGTTTCCTCCGGTTTTGTCTGGAAAGGCGAGTCACTTGCGGTGATCACTGAAGACGAGATTTTCGGCGTTAAACCTCGGCACAAGAAATACCGCTCTCCAACGCCCCGCGCTCAAGTGCTTGATCTTCAGGACTTAAAAAAAGATGATTTTATCGTTCATGATGACCATGGCATCGGGCAGTATGATGGATTGGCAAAATTGACGATCGATGGTCTCACCGGTGATTTTTTAACCATCGTATATAAAGATGGGGATAAACTATATCTGCCTGTTGACCGGATGAGCCTCGTACAAAAGTATATGGGAGTCGACGGCATAGAACCTTCTCTGGATAAGATGGGCGGCAAATCCTGGGAACGTCTAAAGGAACGCGTGAAACGCTCAGCCGAAAAAATAGCCGGAGAGCTTCTTAATCTGTATGCCCGTCGAAATGTCGAAAAAGGATTTGCCTTTTGCACGGATGACATAGATTTTCGAGATTTTGAAGCTGTTTTTGAATATGAAGAAACAGCCGATCAAATTAAGGCCATAAACGACACCCTCCATGATATGCGACAAACTGTGCCGATGGATCGGCTTGTTTGCGGGGATGTAGGGTATGGCAAAACCGAGGTTGCACTGCGCGCATCATTTTTATCTGTAAATAACGGCAAACAGGTCGCCATGCTGGTTCCGACAACCATTCTTGCCGAACAACACCATGCCACATTCAACCATCGCTTTGCGCGTTATCCCGTTAATCTTGCCTGTTTAAGCCGATTTCGCTCATCCAGTCAACAGCGCGAAATTTTAGCGGGGATTAAAACCGGAAAGATTGATATTGTGATCGGCACCCACCGGCTGTTGCAAAAAGATGTCCTGTTCAAAGATCTTGGATTGCTCGTTTTGGACGAGGAGCAGCGTTTTGGCGTTCAGCACAAGGAAAAGCTGAAAAAATTGCGCAGCACGGTGGATGTATTAACGCTAACTGCCACTCCAATTCCTCGAACCCTGCATATCTCGTTGATGGGAATTCGCGATATCAGTGTCATATCAACACCACCTGAATACCGTCAATCCATCATCACGTATCTATCCGAGTTTGATGATGTGGTCATCGCTGAAGCGATTCGAAAGGAGCTCACTCGAAACGGCCAAATATTCTTTGTGCATAATAATATCCACAGTATAGAGAATATGGCGAACCAATTGAAGCAAATGGTTCCCGAGATGAGACTCGGCATTGCTCATGCCCGATTGAACGAAGACGATCTGGAATCGATGATGTATCGGTTTTTGAACAAAGAGATTGACCTGTTGCTCTGCACATCCATTATAGAATCCGGTTTGGATATTCCCTCGGCCAACACCATTATTGTCAATCGTGCCGATCGGTTTGGTCTGGCTCAAATTTATCAGTTGAGGGGTCGTGTTGGACGGTCAGATGAACAGGCTTATGCATACCTTCTTATCCCGTCTGAGAGTTCTTTAACAAAGGATGCGAAAAAGCGGTTAAAGGTTTTAATGGAACACAGTGATTTAGGCTCCGGATTTCAAATTGCCATGAATGATTTGAAAATTAGAGGTGGCGGCACTATTCTGGGAGCCTCTCAATCCGGCCATATTGCCGCCGTCGGCTACGATATGTTTTTAAAGCTTATGGAGAATGCGATTGCGGAATTAAAAGGCGAATCGGTTCCGGATACCATTGAACCGGAAATAAATATCAGCCTGTCCGCCTTCTTCCCAGAGTCCTATATTCCTGATTTAGATCAGCGATTGACGGCCTACCGGCGCTTGGCCAAAATGACCGAGTTGAGGGAAATTTCAGAATTCAAAGCAGAAATGATTGATCGTTATGGAAATTTTCCGGAAGCAGCCAATAATCTTCTGTTAAAAATCGTGTTAAAAATATTAGCAAAAAATGCAGGGATTGCCAGGCTTGATCTCAAAGATCGACAGCTGATGGTCCAATTTTCTGAGGCGCTGCAATTCAATCCTGACGGGCTTGTTGATATGGTAATGGGGCAGCCCGAGCGTTTCGAATGGAAACGTGACCACCGGTTGAAGATTAAACTCAATAAAAGTGCTATCATGGGGCAGCTGCTTGAGACCAGAAATTTCTTGAAAGAAATTGCGCATCGTGTTAGCCAATAAGGATTTGTACAATGATGTCAATGACATTTTGGGACCATATGATTGCCCGACACAAAACAGGGATTGCGGTATTTTTTCTATGACCAGATGCCTTCCAAGGGGTTTTCGATTCAGCGGAATCATCTTCATGCTAATTGCATTGATTGGGTGCGTAGATTCCGAAACCGATTTTGAAAATGAATATTTAATTCGCCTGGGGGATCGCGTCGTTACCGTGCTTGATTTCAACGAAGCCTTTGAAATTACCAAAACTGCCTATCCCCATAATATTCGGTCTGATTCGGAGGATCTGAGAAAAGCAAAACAGCGCCTTTTAAATCAGATGGTTGTTGAAACAATATTGCTCAAGAGGGCCGATGAATTGGGTATTCAGGTATCCGAAGCGGCAATACAAGAAGCCGTTGCCGCAATTAAAAACGATTATCCCGAAGGGGTTTTTGAAGAAACCTTACTGGAATTTGCCGTTTCTTACAAAGCATGGGAAGACCGCTTACGGATCCGTTTGATTATGGAAAAAGTGATCGATCAGGAGCTAAAGGATCAGATTGTAATTACGCCGGAAGAAATTTCCCGCTTTTATGAGGATAGGTACAAAGTGCAAGGCTTAGATGTAACCGATAAAGATTCAAAAGATATCAACGAAGCCATTATAGAAAATTTGCGCAGAAAAAAATTAGAGGAAGCTTATCAGGGCTGGATCAAAGATTTAAAAGCAAAATATAAAATTGATATCAATAAGGTGCAGTGGAAAAGGATTACCGGCCTTGAAAATTTTTCAGACCAAGATTTAGAAGGATGAAAGAAACCTTTTATAAATATTTCCATTGTGTCAGTGCGGGGCCATTGGTTATTGCGATGACTATTTTCGTTACGGTATTGTTTTCAGGAGTTGCATTGGCACAAGACTCGATTTTGGTGGATCGAATTGTTGCGGTTGTAAATAATGAAATCATTACCCTTTATGATCTCAACCAAAAATTCACACCTTATGCTAAAAAAATCAAGGCACTGAGTTACTCTGCAGCAAAGGAGCGTGAAACGCTTTTTAAAGTACGATCCGATGTGCTCAACCAGCTCATCGACAGTAAGCTTTTCAATCAGCAAATAGAGAAATATAAGCTTACGGTCACGGAAAAAGAAATTGATAACGCCCTTGAACGCATGAAAGTTGCGCGTCACTATACTGACGAAGATATCCGCGCCGGACTGGCCCAGCAAGGATTAACCATGGAAGATCTGCGAAAAGAGCTCAAAGACCAGCTGTTGCGCAGGAAACTGGTAAATCTGGAAGTAAAATCAAAAATTGTGGTGACCCAGGAAAATATTAAAGCCTATTTTGAAAGTCATCCTGAAAAGTATGCCGGAGAAAAAAAATATCAACTCTGGAACATATTTGTGAATTTCTCGTCAACAGCCTCTGATGCTGAAAAACGATCCGCTTTAAATAAAATGCAAGTCGTTTTAGATAAATTAAAACAAGGGAATAATTTTGAAACTTTGACCAGTGATGAGGCTTTGACCTCATTGCAAGTTAAAGGAGGAGAATTAGGCTTATTTCTAATCAAGGAGCTTTCACCACAACTGCAAAGGGTCGTCAAGGACATGAAAGCCGGGGAATTTTCCTCCATCCTGGATTCTGGATTTGGATATCAAATCATATACGTTCAGAAGATTATTGATACAACCATAAAAAGCCTTGCCGAAGCTGAGAAAGAAATTGAGGATATGCTTTTCAAAGAAATGGTTGACAACAAGTTTCGGGAGTGGATGAAAGAGCTTCGCAGCCGTTCCCATATCAAGGTTATAAATTAGTATGAAATCCGATAAAGAATCTCTTTCATTTGGGCAGTATCTTCAGTCTATCCGGCTGGAAAAGAAAATCAGCCTTGAGAAGGTTTCTGATGAAACCCGAATTGGATTAGGGACGCTGAAGCTCATTGAGAAGGAAGAACATGAAAATCTTCCTGCTGAGGTATTTGTAAAAGGTTTTTTACGGGCCTATGCTCGCGCGATTGACGCGGACGGAGAAGAAGCGGTTCAGCGTTATGAATCACGTCTGAGCGTCATTCAAGAACTATCGGGTACAGATAAAGATTACGGCACTTCAACACTCCGGTTATGGTGGAAGCTGTTGCTCGTTATGGTGGTATATGCTGCCCTCATTATCGCATCTATTTCGGGGATGTTGTACTTTGAAAGGCATTCATCCGAAAGCGAGTCATTCAAGCAGCACACTGCCGCGCAAAAACAACAGGTTGAACCTATCCCGGCCAAAGAAGACATCAAGCCGGATAAGAGCATTGTAAAAGCAGTGAAAGAAAAATTTGTCTTACATATAACCGCCAAAGAAGATACTTGGATGAAGGTTATTATAGACAATCGGGATCCGAAGGAATATAACCTTGCATCCGGCGATGGTCTGGAGCTTGAAGCCTCATCGAAATTCAACCTCCTTATCGGCAATGCCGGGGGTGTCACACTTAGATTGAATGATAAGGAAATTCTCGTAGCGGGTAAAAGTGGCGAGATGATTAATCTCGATCTTCCCTAATCCCGATCCGCCGGAGGCGGAGAATTGACTATTCAATATTCAATCGACAATATTCAATTATTGGAATTTACTGAACACCCCTTTTCAACGACCAACTAATAATTAATAATGGATAACTCACATAGGAATTTTCATGCAATCGGATCGCACCAGAGTACTTATTGATAGCATTCGAAGGCTTCTGCGAAGGGGCGCGAACAGCCACCTAAACAAGATCGTCAACAAGACGCATGCGGCGGACTTGTCGGTTGTTTTTCGATCCCTGTCGGGCTCTCAGCAGCAAACCCTGTTTCAGATGATAAAGGATACCGAACAAAAAGGAATGTTGTTAAGTGAGCTTGACGAAGATACCGCCTTAGAAATTATCGAATATTTAAATATTGGGGACATTGTCGAGATTTTCGAAAGTATGCCCAACGATGACGTTGCCGATTTACTCGGGCGACTGCCTGAGGAAATGTCTCAGGTGATCCTCGAAAAGATGAAGAAGGATGAATCTGAAGAAGTTGAAGATCTGCTGCGTTATGAAGACGATACCGCCGGTGGTATCATGGTGCCCGATTTCATTGCACTCAGAGAAGACGTTACCGCCAAAGATGCCATTGAGTCTTTGCAAAAAGAACATCTTGAAGTAGAAATGCCATTTTATCTTTATGTCATCGATGAATATGGTAAATTGGTGGGCGTTAGCTCTTTGAGACAATTGGTCGTTGTGCCGCCGGAAACACCGTTAAAGGAATTCATGACCACGGACGTTTTTTCCGTTCAAACAGATATGGATCAGGAAGAGGTCGCGAAGATCGTTGCGCGCTATGATATTTTAGCGGTACCGGTTGTTGACGGGTCTCATAAGTTGGTCGGCATCGTCACGGTTGACGATGTGATCGATATTTTCAGACGTGAGGCAACCGAGGACATTTTGAAGATGGCCGGCGCCGGGGAAGAATTTGTGGAGACCAAATCTATTTTGAAAAGCACCCGTATTCGATTGCCCTGGTTATTTGCCAGCTGCGTTGGTGGAATCATTGCTTTTTTTATTATTGGCAAATTTGAAAGCAGTCTTTATAAAATAGCTTACTTGGCTGCGTTTATCCCGGTGATTATGGGCATGGGCGGAAATATTGGTACCCAATCCTCGACTATCGTCGTTCGTGGTCTGGCCACCGGAAGGATAAATATTAGAGATTTTTGGACAGTTGTTGTCAAGGAGCTGGCCATCGGAGTGATTCTCGGATTGATTTATGGTCTTCTTATCGGCAGTGTGGCACAATTTCGGTACAGCATTGAGGCTCTTGCCGTTTCCGTGGCGCTGGCGGTAATCTGCTCGATGTCCCTGGCAGCCCTGATCGGTTCGTTGGTGCCTATGAGTTTTGCCAAAATTAACATCGATCCAGCCGTTGCTACCGGGCCATTCGTAACTACAGCCATCGACATCATTGCCGTATTTTTTTATTTTCTAATCGCTACCACTCTCCTAGGTATATAACCTCATGCCTGTCTTTTCGACGCCTGCCATTTTGCTCCGGCGCCTTGAGTACGGGGATTATGACCTTATCATTACCTTCTTTAGTTTGAAGCATGGTAAGATCTCTCTGATTGCCAAAGCGGCAAAAAAAAGTTCAAAGCGCTTTGCCGGTGTGCTTGAACTGTTTTCCGTCCTGAATATAGTGGGGACCACCGGCCGGGGAAAAGGCCTGCCGGTTTTGCAAGAGGCGGCAATTGAGCAGCCGTTCAGTAAAATAAGAGCGGATATCCAGAAGACCGCCTATGCCAGTTATTGGGCTGAAATAATTTATGCTTGGATGGCTGAAAATGAACGTCAGACCGAGGCGTATTATTTGTTGAAACATGTTCTCAGCGCCCTCGATAGCGGAGCGATTTCTGCCGAGGCACTGAGCATTTTGTTCCAGATGAGATTTCTTGCTTTCTCGGGCCATCACCCCCATTTACACCGCTGTTCTCAATGCCGAACATCACTGGAGATGATCAACCAAGACAGACTTGATTTTGATATTGTCAAAGGCGCAATTACGTGCAACAAGTGCACATCAGCTGCTGCTGGAGGTATCCGTCTCACTAAAGGGACTGTTAAACAACTGCTTTGGGTCGCCAGCGGAGACCTGTTCAAGGCTGCCAGAATGAAATTCACTTCAGGAGCGATCCGTGAAGGTTTAGAATTTCTGGAGGCCTTTGTGCCCTACCATTTGGGAAAACAACCACGGAGCCTTAAGTTTCTCAGACAGATCCGCAGGGATTGATGGGCTGATCTTACAAATTGATAGGTTTCAGGTGTCAGGTTTCAGGTGTCAGTGTTCAGGTGTCAGAAGGTCTAATGCTGACACCTGACACCCGAAACCTGAAACCTTGATCGAACCTTACATAGGAACAGGTTGCCAGGAGATTCCAGGGATGGTCGAAATCCCCGAATTCACAACTTTGGAGTTTTCATGTCGAACGAACTAAGAAACATTCTTGAAACAAAGCAGATAGAAGCCTCCGCGCCCTGTCGGATCGACATGGGGGGGACTCTGGACATACCCATATTCTATTATCCGTTGCGCCATCTGTCCCCATGTACATTTAATATCGCCTTGGAGCTGAGAACACGGGTGCGGATGTTACCTTATGCTGGAGACATGGTGAAAATTTCATCCAGAGGGTTTGAAGATGCTGAATTTCGAAGGGGCAGCACCCCATTCAAGCATCCTCTCGGTTTGATGTTTGCCACCGCGGCCTATTTTAACGCCGGTGGAGTTCATATCGAAATTGAATCGAAATCTCCACCACGAAGTGCACTGGGGGGCTCATCAGCAGCCACCGTAGCGCTTGTGGCGGCATTTCTTAAATTAATCAGGCAACATTCAGAAATGGATACGGCTCTTAATCGACGCAAAATAGCGCTGCTTGCTTATAAAATAGAAGAAACCGTTGCCGGGGTTCCCTGTGGTATTCAAGACCAGCTTGCCGCCGCTTATGGCGGGGTAAACGTCTGGAATTTACAGGCCGATCCGGAACGATCTGTATTCAAGAAAAAAGCTGCGGTCAGTAAATCTTTCTACAAAAGATTCGAGCGGCATCTGCTTTTGGCTTACTGCGGTATACCCCATGAATCCAAAGATATAAACGGGCAGTGGGTCAGACAGTTTCTTTCAGGTAATTATCGCAACCATTGGGCTGAAATCATCGATTGCACCCAAATTTTTGTCAATGCGATCGCCAGACATGATTTTAGGCTGGCCGTTTCCTGCATGCATCGTGAAATGAATCTCAGAAGAGAAATGACCCCGGAGGTGCTCAATGATGTCGGTGAAGCCTTGGTGGAAATGGCCGTAAAAAACGATTGCGGCGCACGGTTTACCGGTGCCGGCGGTGGCGGTTGTATCTGGGCGCTGGGGAGTATTGAAAATATTGACAGATTGAAGAAGGTGTGGGAAGAGACACTTTCTACCACAGATGGGGGATGTCTGCTGGATGTTAAAATCGATTCGAGGGGCGTGGTGGTTCATTAACCCTCAGGATTCAATCATTAGGTTTTAGGTGCAGGGTGTCAGGCACAAGTAGGTTTCAGGTGTCAGGTGTCAGGGTTCAATAACTGAGGAATTAAGGAATTGAGGGATTTAGGAATTAGAATGACAGAATACCTTTAATTCCTAAATTCCTTAATTCGTAATTCCTAAATTTTCCTGCTGACACCTGAACACTGAAACCTCCGGAATTTACTTAAATTATTAAAAGGAAAACGCGATGTACTTTCAAGATGTGATTTTGTCATTGCAAAAGTTTTGGGCCCGTAAAGGCTGCGTGCTGGTGCAACCATATGATTTGGAAGTGGGTGCCGGTACGTTCCATCCGGCGACGACCTTAAAAGCATTAGGTCCAGAGCCCTGGAACGTCGCCTATGTGCAACCTTCCAGACGGCCTACCGATGGTCGCTACGGCGATAATCCGAATCGTCTGCAACATTATTATCAGTATCAAGTACTCATGAAGCCGTCTCCCTTTAATATTCAAAAATTATATCTGCAGAGCATGAAAGTGCTGGGTGTTGACCCGCTCGAGCATGATATTCGTTTTGTTGAAGATGACTGGGAATCCCCGACGCTCGGTGCCGCCGGTTTAGGCTGGGAAGTGTGGTTGGATGGAATGGAGATTACTCAGTTCACCTATTTTCAAATGGCCGGCAGTGTTGAGCTGAAACCCATTTCCGTCGAGCTGACATACGGTTTGGAGCGCATAGCCATGTATCTTCAGGAAGTTGACAATGTTTATGATCTGAAATGGAACGAAGAGATCAATTACGGAGATGTGCATCATCAGCAGGAAGTTGAACAGTCGACCTATAATTTTGAGAAAGCCGATATCGCAGCATTATTTGATTTATTCAACAAATACGAGGCAGAATCGAACCGGCAAATTGAAAATCACCTTGTCCTTCCGGCTTATGAATATTGCCTTAAATGTTCCCATACGTTTAACTTACTTGATGCAAGGGGTGCCATCAGTGTTACCGAGCGAACCGGCTATATTGGTCGTATCAGAAACCTTGCGCGATTTTGTGCGGAAGGGTATTTAAAGCAGCGGGAGGAGATGGGGTATCCGTTGCTCAAAACTAAAAAGAGCTAAAAAAGGTTTCAGGTTTCAGGTGGTCAGAAACGTATAAAAATATGGTGTCAGGTGTCGGGTGTCGGGTGTCAGAAAACAGAAGATATTTGAGGGAGTCAGGACTAGCATGCGAATGCTTTAGGTTTGAGGTTAGAGGTTGGAGGCAAAAAATTTAAGATTAAATATTGATGGATAGAAAAACCCTGAGCCATGCGCCTTTCTTTTTTTGCCTCAAACCTCAGGCCTCTGACCTAATGCCTTTTATTTTTGCCTGACACCGGAAACCATCGTTCATAATTTTTGGAACCTTTGAGCCCTGAATCGATAAACCTGATTTAGAGGTAGCTATGGATAATTTACTACTAGAAATCGGCTGTGAAGAAATCCCCGCGGGATATATTGTGCCGGCATTAAAGGCTCTTTCTTCAATCTTGCAGCAAAAATTGGACCATGCACGCATTGATCATGATGATGCGCTTGTCTACGGAACTCCCCGGAGGCTGGCCATTGTCGTAAGAAATGTGGCTTTGAAACAGAAATCATTGAAAAGCGAAATGACCGGACCTCCGGCATCGGTTGGATACGATGAAAACGGCAAGCCGAGCAAGGCTGCGATCAAATTTGCGGAGAAAGCCGGGGTCTCGCTGAACAAATTGGCTGTCAAGGAAACACCCAAGGGCATGTATCTCTGCGCTCAAAAGACAGAGCGGGGGGTGGTTACCCCAACCTTGCTCAAAGAAATTTTACCGGAAGTTATTCTGGCCCTTCCGTTTCCCAAAAAGATGAGATGGTCCGACATGAATCTGGAATTTGCCAGACCGATCCAAACAATTCTCGCCCTGCTGGGAAAAACGGTTATTCGATTTCAGATGGGTAATTTAAAGTGTGGCCGGTATACCTCGGGTCATTATTTTATGGCACCTGGTAAAATCAAAATAACTGAGGCCGATGAATATGTTGATGCGTTACGCACTGCCCATGTCATCGTCGACATAGAAGAACGCAAAAAGATGCTTGAAGGTGATATCGCAAACGTCGCCAGCAAGCTCGGTGGGCGCGTTCTGCCGGATGAAGAATTGGTGGATATCGTCACCAACTTGGTCGAACGTCCCGTGGCCGTGGCTGGAAAGTTCGATCAGGCGTTTCTGGAAGTTCCGGATGAAGTCTTAATCACAGCCATGCGGGAGCATCAGAAATACTTTGCCGTTGTGGATCAAAATAACAAACTGATGCCGTGTTTTATTGCCGTAAATAACACAGTGGCTCATGATATGGCGGTGGTTGCCACCGGCCATGAACGTGTATTGCGGGCCCGTTTAGCAGATGCCCAGTTTTTCTATCAAGGCGATCTGGACGTCAGCAATGATGAGCGCATCGAAAAATTGAAAGGCGTTCTTTTTCAGGCCGATTTGGGGACCATGTATGAAAAAATTGAGCGGGTTGCAAGGATTGCGGAATATTTGACTGATGCCTGCGATATTGAACTGGAATCGGGCTCCACAGATATGGATTTTAAAAAATCTGTTAAACGTGCCGCACGGTTGTGTAAGGCTGATTTGGTCAGCCAGGTCGTCGGAGAATTTCCGAAATTGCAGGGTATCATGGGAAGAGTTTATGCAACCGCTTCAGGTGAGCTTTCCACGGTGGCAGTTGCCATAGAGGAGCATTACCGGCCGGTATATTCCGGTGGACGGCTACCGGAAACGTTGGTGGGCGCCATCGTTAGTATTGCGGATAAGATTGATTCCATTTGCGGTTGTTTCAGTGTCGGCCTCAAGCCCACGGGCGCCTCAGACCCTTATGCATTGCGGCGACAGGGCATTGGTATCATTCAGATAATGCTGGATAAGGGTTTTACGCTTTCGCTATTAAGGCTCATTGAAGAAAGCTTGACACTGTTTAGACCGAATCATATTCAGGAAGTTAGAGATCAGATTTATACATTTTTACAAAACCGCATGACCAATTTGTTGATCGAAGACGGATTTTCGAAAGATACCATTGCCGCTGCTCTGGGTGTCTCATGTGATAATATCCCTGAAACCTGGAACCGGGTAGCAGCGCTTGAGAAACTCAAAGCCCAACCGGATTTTGAGCCCCTTGCCGTCGCCTTTAAACGGGTGGTGAACATTATGAAGAAGACCGATGAAGCTGAGCCTGGAGATATCGATCAAAATCTGTTTCAACATGTATCCGAGTCAGCCCTGCTGGGCGCCTATGAATCGGTCAAAAAAAGAGTCGAGGATGATTTGGAAAAAGGGTCCTTTGACCAGGCCCTTGTTAACATTGCATCATTGCGTGATCCTGTGGATGCTTTCTTTGAAGGGGTCTTGGTCATGGCAGAAGATGCAAAAGTTCGTCACAACCGGATTTCTTTGTTGGCGCATATCGCAGAGATGTTTGGCAAGTTTGCAGATTTTTCCAAACTGTCTACCTAGCCTGTATAATTGAATATTGTAAATTGAAGATTGAATATTTGTGGATGCCGCTGCGCTCCTTTATTTATATAATCGGTTTTTATAAATGACCCGCCGGAGGCGGACCTTAAATATTCAATATTCAATCGACAATCTTCAATAATTACATAACGCAACTAATTAGCGACATAATTTATAAAACTTATATAAAACTAAAGTACCGGAACGGAGAAAACTATGCCCTATGATCCTGAGAAAGATAAGATTCTAAAAAAGTGGAAGTGTGCAGAAACCGGATTGGTGGTATCGATCAACCGCTATGGTGATGGAGAGGCGAAGGTGCAGATTGGACCACGGATTCTGTTGAAAGCCGATGGTACGGAAAGAGCACCGGTCAAAGCCGGCCGGTTGACCATCGAAGATCTCATGTGGTTTTATGACATTATTGATGAGGTGAAGGAGGAGCTTTCAAATTTGGCTAATCCTCAATAAAGCAAGATTTCAGGCCTTCGCCGTGAAGGCGGGTGTCAGGCTCTATGGCTTGGGGCTTGGGGCATGGAGCATAGGGTTAAAGGCCCCAATAAAAAACGTTAAATTTGCGGTAATCGAATTCAGAAGGCGGAATTCGGATTAACTAAACATCGAACGGGGAACGCGAAATGCGTGACTTCCAATCCTAATTCCTTAATCCTTTTACCCCATGCCCTTTGCCCCATGCCCCATGCTTTATGCCTGACACCTGACAGCTGACACCTTAACCAACACGGTAGGTAGAAATTGTGACCCGAAATGATGCCATTATAAATCCCAAAAAAAGTAGGAGCTCACCGGAGTTGGGTCCGGTGGCGGCGATGGTGGCAACCGAAGCCGACCTATCGTTGCTCTGTGAGCTGTTCAGTTTCACCGAAAATTCATTTCGAAAGCTTTTTATCAGCAGGCTTTATGTTGGCGAAAAATCAAGGCTACCTGTTTCTCTGACCGGTCCGCTTATAGGAGCCCCTTATGCCGTTATGCTTCTCGAGACCCTCATTGCCTGGGGGGTTCGCAAAATTCTATTTTTGGGTTGGTGCGGGGCCATTTCAGATAATGTTAAGATCGGCGATGTTATTCTTCCCACTGCAGCGATGATTGATGAAGGCACCTCCGCGCATTATATTTCGAATAGCTCCGCGTCTACCGCTTCACAGATGATTGTTAATCATGTCCGACAATACCTGCGCGACGAACAGATCGCCTTTCATCACGGAACAATTTGGTCGACGGATGCTGTTTATCGTGAGACACCTGCCAAGATCGAGTATTTTCAAAAACAAAACGCACTGGCAGTAGATATGGAGACATCATCTTTGTTCACGGTTGCCAAATTTCGTGGCGTGGAGCTCGGAAGCGTTTTGGTGGTCTCCGATGAACTTTCAGCGCTCAAATGGCGTCCGGGTTTCGAAGAAAAACGATTCCAGCAAAGTCGCCGGATAGCATGCCGGATGGTAACGAGATTATGTCAACGGCTAGTGAATCAAAATTAATCGAAAAAATTGAAAAACTAAGAAATGCCCTTCATCATCATAATTACCGGTATTATGTACTGGACGATCCTGAAGTTTCGGATGCCGAGTACGACCGTATGATGCGGGAACTTATACGCATCGAGGAAGCTCATCCGGAGCTTGTCAGTCCCGATTCGCCTACGGCAAGGGTAGGGGCTGCACCACTTGAAAAATTTGAAACCATATCCCACACCATACCGATGCTAAGTCTGGAAAATGGATTCGCTGATGAGGAAATTATCGATTTTGACGAGCGCATTCGCCGATTTTTGAAAACAGATCAAACTATCCGTTACACCGCCGAGCCAAAAATGGATGGTGTGGCTGTAGAAGTGGTATATGAAAATGGACGCATCATTACCGCGTCAACCCGCGGGGATGGCGTTACCGGTGAAGTCATAACCGCCAATGTCAAAACTGTTGCTACACTACCGCTGCTAATTCAAACCACGGAAGCATCTCCTGCACCCAGCCATCTTGAAGTCAGGGGTGAAGTGTTTATCGGAATTGAAGAATTTAAATTGTTAAATCAGGAACGAATCGCCAATGGTTTACCCGCCTTTGCGAATCCCAGAAATGCAGCTGCCGGTTCGTTGCGGCAACTGGATTCAAAGATTACCGCCAGCCGACCTCTGGATATCTTTTTTTATGGTGTGGGGTATGTTGAAGGTATTGTATTTGAAAGTCACTGGGAGCTGTTACAGTCTTTGGAAATGTGGGGATTTCGAATTAATTCGCTCATCCGTCCCAGAATTACGATTTCAGATGTTTTATCCTATTATCGCGAACTGAGCGAAATGCGACATCGCCTATCCTACGATATCGATGGCATGGTTATCAAGGTGGACAGCATTCCGTTGCAACAGCAATTGGGGGCAACCACCCGAAGCCCTAGATGGGCGATCGCCTATAAATTTAAAGCCATCCAAGAGACGACGGTTTTGGAAAAGATTGAGGTTCAAGTTGGACGTACAGGTGTTTTGACGCCCGTAGCCCATCTTAAGCCCGTTAATGTGGCAGGTGTGACGGTTAGCCGCGCCACTCTTCACAATGAAGACGAAATTGAGAAAAAAGATGTTCGCATCGGGGACACCGTGCTGTTGCAACGAGCTGGAGATGTTATCCCGGAGGTGGTAAAAGTCATTGTATCCAAACGCAACGGTTCTGAGAAAAAATATACGATGCCCCAAGTCTGTCCGGTTTGTGGATCGGCAGTAGCTCGCATTGAAGGAGAGGCGGCTACCCGCTGTATCAATTCCGCCTGTTCAGCCCAGCTGAAAGAGCGTATCAAGCATTTTGCCTCCAAGGGTGCCTATGACATTGACGGATTGGGAGATAAACTCGTGGATCAGCTCGTAGAAAAAGGATTGGTATCGTCCTTTGCGGATTTATTCGACCTGGATGTCCAAACTGTCGCGGCCCTTGATCGCATGGGGACAAAGTCTGCTGAAAATCTCATAGATGCGATTGAATCCAGTAAACAAATTGTCTTTGCCCGATTTCTGTATGCTTTAGGTATCCGCCATGTCGGCGAGTACGTGGCCCGACTGCTGGCAGATCAGTTTGACAGTCTTGAACTGCTGATGGATTGCCCCGTGGAAAATTTAACGGCCATTGAAGGTGTTGGTCCGATCGTGGCGGAAAGCATAACCGGCTTTTTCAAACAGAATGAGAATTTGACCGTCATTCAGCGGCTTTTAGATAGGGGTGTCAAGATTAAATTTGAAACGCAAAAGAAAACGGATTTTCTGGATGCCAGGGTGTTTGTGTTGACCGGCACCTTACAGAGCATGACCAGAAGACAGGCCAGGGAAATGATCGAGGCCGCTGGCGGGAAGGTCAGCGGTTCGGTCAGCCGCAATACCGATTATGTCGTTGCCGGAAAATCTCCGGGTTCTAAACTGGCGAAGGCGCAGGAACTGGGGGTGGAAGTCATAGATGAGGCTGCATTTATTGATATGATGAATCCATAGGGTAAATTGCTTGAGGCTTGGGGCAGGGGGCATAGTCCATAAGCACTGAGTTGTTTTTGTGCGGAAGGAACTGAAAAGATAAACATTCAACAGCGAACGTCCAACATCGAATGTTGAATGGAAAAAATGAAGAAACAGAAAAAAAATCTGGAAAAGCAGAAGGATTAATTAAGATTTTCGTTCCGAGTATCAAAACTACTGGAAAGAGATAGAAATAGTCATTCAAAGTTTGACATCCGATTTATGAAGAAAAGTGAAATTAAATTACGGAGCGGAGCGACATCATAATTCGATGTTCAAAGTTGGACGTTCGATGTTGGATGTTCAATCTGCTCGACGTTCCTCTTTTGAGCTATGCCATATAGGTAAAACGTTGCGACAAAGGAGGTAAGGATATAATGAAGGATAAAACAAGGGCCCATGCCATCATCAGTGGTCGGGTACAGGGAGTATTTTTCAGAATGGAGACCATGCGGGCTGCACGACGCATCGGTGTCTTCGGATGGGTGCGAAATTTAAGAGATGGAAATGTAGAGGCTGTTTTTGAAGGAGATAAGACCCGGATCGACGCCATTCTCGACTGGTGTAAAGAAGGGCCTCCGCACGCACATGTGACCGATGTGAAGGTTGATTGGCAGGAATATACCGGCGAATTTGAAAGCTTTGTAATAACGTATTAAAAAAGGCGGACTATCATTTGATAGACCGCCTTTACATTTTGGGGATTTTTAGACCGAGCTTTTTAGCTTTTTGCCCGGACGGAATTTGACAACATTGGTAGCCTTGATTTTGATGGGTGCGCCGGTTTGCGGATTGCGTCCTTTGCGTGCTTTACGGCGAACTTTGGAAAACGTACCAAAACCAACCAGGGTTACCTTACCGCCTTTTTTCTTCAACGCTTTGGTGATGCCGTCCATAAAAGAGTTGATTGCCGTTGCGGCCGCGACTTTGGAAATCTTGGCCTCCTTGGCCGCTTTTTCTACTAATTCTGCTTTTGTCATAGTACTTCACCCCCTTTTTTTAGTTTATACCGACTCGTCTTTGCCGACCGTCTATTTTTCAGTGTTCCTATAGTAAGTATTTTTCTATGTCAACAGAAATCTACAATTTACAACACTTTTTTTGAATAATTTAATGTTAACCCCTTGCCAAGCGACATTTGCGGCTATTAATTTTCGGAAATCCTTGCAAATCCTGAGTCTTCTGTCGGTGTATAAAGGTTCAGAGGGTTAAAGTTCTTTTAACTCTGAACCTTGCTTCCTGAACCCTGAACCCTGAACGCCGAAACCTGAATCTATAAAAGTGCATTTATAAATAGCTCAGGATCGAACTCCCGCAGATCATCAATTTGTTCTCCGATGCCGATGTATTGCAAAGGAATGTTTAGCGCACTGCAAATACTGACAACGATCCCTCCTTTGGCAGTACCATCCAGCTTTGTCAACGCCAATCCGGTGAGATCCAGGGCATCATTGAATAGTTTTGCCTGCGATATGGCATTTT
This sequence comes from Desulfobacterales bacterium, assembly GCA_050116155.1. GTDB lineage: Bacteria > Desulfobacterota > Desulfobacteria > Desulfobacterales > JAHEIW01. The sequence continues at coordinate 282 of JASFPE010000027.1, read as the reverse complement.
GACCGGTGGTGGCATCAAGCACCATTAATATTTCATGAGGCGCACCCGGTAATTGTTTGGCAATGGACCGTTTAATCTTTTTAAGCTCTTCCATTAAGTTTATTTTTGTATGCAGCCTTCCGGCCGTATCGATCAAAACGATATCCGTTCCCCGCGAGCAAGCCGCCGCCACAGCATCAAAAGCCACTGCAGCGGGATCTGCGTGCTCTTTGTGCTTGACGATATCCGCACCGGCGCGCTCTGCCCAGATCGTCAGCTGTTCGATAGCGGCAGCGCGAAAGG
>JASFPE010000026.1:0-21689 GCA_050116155.1 Desulfobacterales bacterium | reverse complement strand
CGCCAAAACACGGCAGCATCCATTTGGCCAGGTTCCGCTGGGCCTTGGCGGCATCCCAAAGCTCCCCACCGATTTCCCAGAAGTGGTATTTCGGAAAATCCATCGCGTCGATTGTCGGCTTCAGGGCCTCAAAAATTTCGGAGGCCTTCAGCACCTGGTTTTTGGCGCTGACGGTGACGGTGCGCTCCTGGTTGTAGCGCATAATACGGTTCAGCTCACCGACGGTGTAGACATCGGCAACCTGGTTGAGCGGCACGTTGCCGCCGGATGACGTCCGGATGCTGATTGTGGATAGGCTCTCAGGAGACTCCCGTTCAGCCTTGACGCCGCGCCCCACGATGGGGATCTGCACATTACCCTCATGATAGTCGGTAGTCGTCGTACCGTCGATAAAGAAGTCCAGGGCATCGGCTACATCCTCTGATGTCACCCCGGCGCGGCGGGCGCGGGCCTGATCGACATCCGCCTTGGCCGCCATCACGCGGTTGTTCCAATCATGTTTGATATCGATGGTGCCGGGGATCTTGCGCAGCGCGGCCATCAACTGATCGGCCTGGTCCAGCAGCACCTCTATGCCGGGACCGCAGAGCCGGATCTGAAACAGGCCGGTTTCACTGCCGCCGAGCCACATGGACTTGACGCGACCGAGCGCATTGGGGAAATGATCCGCAATGTACTGGTTCGTGCGCGTGACCAGCTCGGGCACCTCTTTGCTGGTTTCGGTGTTGACAATTAAGAATGCCACAAACGGATCCGGATCCACCGGCGCCAGTGAGAGAAAAAACCGCGGCCCGCCGTTTCCCACATAAGCGATGGTTCCGGTGATTTCCGGGTTTTGCTCTTTATCCTGCAGCCAGGCGCTGAGTTTTTTCACGGTCCGGTCGGTCTCTTCGATGCGCGTTCCAGCCGGAAGATCGAGATAAACCAAATACTGGTTCCGGTCCCCGCTCGGAAAAAAGGCCTGGGGAACAAACGATAGTGCATATAATGCCAGAACAAATATGCCGACCGTCACCGCGATCACCAGGAACCGAAAGCGCAGGGATAATTTCAGGATCCCGCGGTAGAACCGATAGAATCCTCCCTGGTAAGGATCGTGCGCCTGTTGTTTATCACCGCTGGCAGCCGGTTTGGTCTTCAAAAACCAGTAGCACATGCTGGTGGAGGAAAACATGGAAAAAAACCACGATCCCATCAGCAAGATAATCATCACCGAACCCAGAGAGGATGTGTAATCACCCGTCGTGCCGATTTGAAGCAGAATCGGTCCGAAGGCGAAAACCGTCGTCAGCGTACTGGTGAGCAGGGGAACCGCGAGCGAGCTGCCGGTTTTTAAAACTGCATCCTTGCGTGCCATTCCCATTTCAAGATTGACTTTAATGTCATCGGATACCACAATGGCGTTGTCCACGAACATACCCAGTGCAATAATCATGGTGGCCAGCGACATGCGTTCCATATCAATCCCCAGTGCGCGCATAGCCAAAATACCGAAAAGCATGACCAGGGGAATGAACGAGCCCACAATCAGTCCGGTTCGCAACCCCAGCAGCAGCATGACCACCACCAGGACGATTCCCACACTTTCGAGCACATTGAGCACCATGCCGCTGACGGCTTTTTGAATCAGTTCGGGCTGGTAGGTGGCAAAGTCGAGCTTGTAGCCCCAGGGAAGGGCGTCCTCCATCTCCTTGACTCTTTGCTGCAGGCGCCGGCCGAACTCAACCGCATCGACCCCTCTGAGGATAAAGACACTTAACACAATGGCCTGATGGCCGTTGTAGTAAGCCGGGTTGTGGATCGGCTCCACGTAGGCTTTTCGGATGGTGGCGATATCCCGCAGCGGAATCGAGGCCTGGGTGCCGGAAATCGGGATGAGAACCTCTCCGATCTCCTTGATGGAATTGAACCGGCCCTGGGTTTCCACGATGATTTCCACATCGTTTAAGTTGATCCTGCCGCCGGGCAGGACAATGTTCTGCTCCCGCAGGCTTTTGCCGATATCGGCCGTATCGATTCCCAGCTGCGCAATCCGGGCGCTTGAAAAATCGAGATAGATGCGCTCCTCCTGCACCCCGCTGAGATCGACCTTCTGGATGCCCTTCATCATGTTGAGGCGCTCTCTGATCTGGCGGGCAGTTTCATGCATTTCCGCCATGCTGAACCCATCGCTCCAGAGCGCGATGGTGGCCACCGATGTGTCGCCGAACGTATCGTCGACCATCGGCCCGATGGTGCCCTCCGGCAGCTCGGGTTTGACATCATCCATCCGGTTGCGCAGCAGCTTCCACGTCGCCGCAAGCTGATCGGTGGGCACCTCATCTTTGATGATCACATGGATCAGGCATTCGCCGAATTTGGAGGTGGAATCCTTAATCCGGTCGATTTCGCCCATGCTGCGGATTTTCTCTTCGATGGGTCGGGTAATCAGGCGTTCGACCTGCTCCACCGGCATACCGGGATATTTTGCGTACACCAGCGCTTCGCGAATTGTGATTAAAGGGTCTTCCAGTTTCGGAAGGCTCACAAATGCATAGGCGCCACCGAAAATAACCAGCAATAAGGTCATGACAACGGTTCGCGAATTATTCAGTGCAAATCCGGTGATACCTTTCATTTTCCGCTCCCTTCCAGCAGTTTGACTTCCATCCCGTCGGCTAAAAAACTCACGCCGGCCACGGCAATAATATCCCCGGCCTTAAGACCCTCGTCTACGATTACTTTTTTGTTTTCTGTTCCGCGGGAGCGGACCGGCGTTTTTTTGACCGTTGATGTATTAGGGTCATACACAAAGGCATACCCCCGGTCCGGCTCCGGGGAAGGCAAGAGCGCCTGGATCGGAACCACGTAACCGGACTTCCGGTTTTCATCTTTTATAATAAGATTCGCCTCAGCGGTCATGCCGGGTTTGACTTTTTCATTCGGACCCATCAGTTCCACTTTGACCGGAAAGGCGTTGGCCTTGACGGCGGCGCCACCGATGTAGGAAATTCGACCTTTGGTGGACTCCTCCGGCAGGGTAGGAAAGGTGATCGTCACCTGGTCATCGATATGTATCCGGTCGACGGAGGTCTCCGGTATCGCCAGCTCTACCTCCATCTTTCCCTTAGCATTGATTTCGAGAATTTTCTGTCCGGCTTTCACCTCCTCATTCGGCTGCACGGCTCGCCAGGCGATAATGCCGTCGTAAGGAGAGAACAGTTTTGTTTTTCGCAAATTGCGTTTGGCCAGATCCAGTCTTGCATTCTGGAATTTAACCGCGCTTCCGGCGGACTTGTATTGATATTCTGCGACTTCCACATGCCTTTTTGCCCCCGCACCCTGTTCGAAAATACGCTTCTGGCGATCATACTCTGCCTTTGTCTTGGTAACATTGTCCCTGGCCTTGACAAGCTCAGCCCCGATCGCATTCACCTCTAACTGGTAGGGCTCGGGATCCAGAACAGCGAGCACCTGCCCTTTTTTCACGCGATCGCCGATGTCGACTTTTACCGAATCCACCTGTCCGCCGACCTCAAAACTGAGGCCGGAGGAATCAACCGCAGCGACAAGCCCGGAAAATTTGCGTATCTTCTCGGCAGCCTGCTCTTCGACGGTGATTGTCTTGATGGCCCGGACCACTTCAACAATTTCCGGTTTTTCCTTGCATGCCGTCAGGGCAACCGATATGCATAGCAGCCAGACCATCCGCTTGAATGTCTGTTTTATCATATTAAACCTCCCGTAAAAATAATCGTAACGGCCTTGATACTCGATTTAGGGGCAAAAAGCAATAAAACGATTTTGTTGGGTTTCCCAAACGGGGTGCTTCGCACCCGGTTTCACCCGCAACAATTGGGGCACTTCGTACCGGTGACTTTTGAACGCTAGCCCGCTCTGCCACCGGTTTGATCCACTTCTGCAGGGTGGCAAACAACTGGTCGGGGTCGATGGGCTTGGTGACGTGATCGTTCATTCCGGCTTGCAAACTTTTATCCTCACCACCGGCTATGGCATGCACCGTCATCGCTATTATAGGGATGTTAGAGGTTGGAGGTTGGAGGTTGGAGGTTGGAGGCCTCTTGTCTGACCTCTGTTTCCGCATTCGACTCGGCTGAGCTCGTCGCAGGCCGCATTCCGACTTCCGACTTCCTTCTTCCGCCTTCCCAATTCCGAATTCTTTTTGTGGCTGTATATCCATCCATCACCGGCATTTGCACATCCATGAGCACTGCGTCATATTTGTTTTCCTTCACGGCATTGACAGCCTCCTGACCATTTGTGGCCAGAGCTACAGTCAGGCCAGCGCCCTCGAGAATTTCCCTGGCTACCTGCTGATTGATCTCATTATCCTCTACCAACAAGACATGTGCCCCTCGAATATGTTTCAACACTTCGGCATCTTGCTCATGTCTCTGTGCAACCCTCGAGGTTTCAGGCAGCGCTTCGCCAAAGGCCTGTAGGATAGTGTCAAAAAGCATCGAAGGGCTGACCGGCTTAAGGAGAAAGCCCTCGAGACCCAATTGCTCGGCCTGCTGCAAAATCTCTTCGCGGCCATAGGCGGTCACCAGAATAATCGGTGGAATATTGCTCAAACCTTTATGATCTTTAATGCGCTTTGATACCTCGATACCATCCATATCCGGCATCTTCCAATCCATGATCACCAGCTGATAGGGTTTGTCTTTGCTGGCGGCTTCAAGTTCTGTGATGCCCTCCTCCCCGGACACCGCCAATGAGACCTCAAATGAAAAAGATTCCAGCATTTCCTGAAAGATGTCCCTGGAGGTGGCATTATCATCCACCTTGTGCCCAAATTGATCATAAAACATCCCATTAGGTGTTTTCGGCTTAACGCACACCCTGAGCGGTGGCGTTTGCCGGCCTATATCCTGCGGGCATTTTTTTTGGGTTAAGTCGGTGCGGCAGACAAATACGAATAAAATGACGAATAAGACAAAAAATATTTTTTCATCGCTTTGTTCCTTTTTTTTGTCTTTGATGAAATTGAGCTTCAAGAAAAGCACTACTGACTATTAGTATTTGAACCAGGTCTTTATTGTCCATGCGCGGTGGCTTCCTATCCATTCGTCATTCCCGCGGAAGCGGGAATCCAGGAAATCTATTTTATGCCCGGATCCCCGTCTGCACCGGGGCAGGGTCTGCACGAAAGTGGCAATCATTTTGTAACTTATTTGTAGGACACAATCTAGGCAGATATCGTTGCTTTTAACTTTTTTCTCGGGATATATGATATCCACACTTTTTGGGCAGACAATTTTATATGCCTTTATTTTTCTTCCAATTTGCAGTCAGCCTTAGCCTCTTCGCAAAGATTTTTCATGATGCGGAGTGCCAATTCTTCTTCCTTTTTCGCCTCTTCCTTTTTATCCTCACTCGCTACATCAGCTTTGACAATAATTTTTGATCCACCCTCTTTCTTAGAAATTACCTTTACCTGTGCGGTTTGGATTTCATCGGTGACTTTTATCAGCCGATCAGAATCCTCTTTTTTCAAAATCTTTATGCGGCCCTCTGCTACGCGTTTATCAGTCAGCTGAGTGACTGCCTGCCAAATTTCGTCGGGATTCTTCTCCACGTCAGCCGTTGCAACGTAACCATCATCTGTCGCGTAATAATAAACAATGACCGGAATTGCGGCAACGCATCCTGCAAAAAAGATTACCAAAAGCAATAGAGATAAAACGGCCAGCCAATTTGATTTGAAATTGTAATTCATTTTCTCTCCTTTCATTTAAGTTTGGAAAAGTGCCGAGCGATCAAGATCGAGGAATTCGCAGACACGGCACTGGGCGACTTCAATCTCGCTGTCGATCCGGTCAGCAGCATCTCGAATCGCAACGGCTCTTCGAGTTTTGCTTGCAGTTTGTTCTCTAATTGAGCCATATAATACCTCCATCCCTATGAGACGAAGCGAAACCACGGCTGGTCAGCAACCGTCTTTTGAGCCAAGCCGCTCAAGGATACCGCAGCTCTCACACACCACGCCGCTATACCGCCACGATGCTCAACACCAGCAGTACTTCAGTTAGAAGGCTATACCACAACGCACACAGCGTATTCAACCCAATTCAAAAATCTAAAGGTATGACCGGTGAGACTCGCTCTGTGCAAGGATTTCGTATGTCTGGGGCTGGCCCCGCCTGTGGCGTGGTTATGAAATCGCTTCCACGCGACAGGGCACATAGCGATGCAGTGGCGTGCCCGCCAGCGGATCCCGATGGGTGTTTTTGGTCAGGCGATTGACATTGGCACCATAGACGTTGCCCTGGTACTCCAGACCGAAGCCGTGGGGTATGGTCACCAGTCCGGGTTTTGTCTGTTCGGTGACCTGCAGTTCAATTTCAACTTCTCCGGCATCGGTAATAACCTTGACTGTTTGCCCATCTACAAGGTTCATCGGGTGGGCATTTTCCGGATGCATGGCCAGCGTGCAGGCGCGTCGTGATTTGTTCCAGGCTGGGTTGCGCATCAGGGTATTGGCATTGGTGTCGATGTGAAGACCGGCACAGAGCACCAGTGGAAACTTTTCATCCCCCCGCAATGCTTCGCGTTCGCTTTCATGCGTGATGCCCTGGACCCAGTCGGCCAGTTCGGGAATCAGCACGTTGATCCGACCGTCTTCGGTCTTTATTCTTTCCATATTCTTATCCGCGTCTACCCGGCCGACCCAGATTCCCTCCGGATGATCAAGAAGCTTTTGAAAAACCTCTTCTCCCAGCGTCATTCCAGGCGTAAATCCCACCCGGGCCGCATTTTCCTGAAATTGTTTGGGTGCGGTCATCAAGAGACCCCAGAGGGCAGCTAAATTGGCGGATTCCAGCTCCTGGCCCAGGGTCTTGGCCAGCACAAACGGCATGACCTTCATGGCCCCGGGTTCGGACTGGGCAAAGTTCATTAATTCCATACCAAATTTTAACCGGTCACCTTTGGCAGCCTCGTACAGGGAATCGGGGATATCGGGTATCAGTCCCAGACAATCGGCCAGACGCGTATACATCTGGCTGACCTCCAGTTGCTGGCTTTCTGGCTTTAGGACGGGTGGACGCATCTGAAAATAAATCTCCGGGTAGGTCCACGGAAAAAAAGTCCCATCCCAGGACTCATAGGCCGAACGTGCCGGCAGCACATAATGGGAGAGCTGTGCGGTTTCGGTCATGGCCAGCTCAGCCGTAACCAGCAGATCCAACTGCTTGAACGCCTTTTCGTACTGGGTCGTATCGGCATAGGATCGCAGTGGATTGGACTGGCCGCAGATGATGGCCCGTAATCTTTCAGGATGGTCACTTAAAATCTCTTCGGGAATGACATTGGGCGGAAATACACCGGCAATGGCTGGAAAATCCGTCGCGACCGTCCGCCAGGTGCGTTGGTCGCGTTCATCGGAATGCGCTGTAATCGGCATCAGCCCGCTGGGTATCACGTTGCCGCCGGGAACACAAATTCGGCCGCAAATGGCCAGCAGGATGACGTGTAAATAGGTCGTCGCCGTGCTGTGGCGATTCATCATCACACCCAGATCGTAATGCATCGACCATTTTTTTTCGGCCATCAAGCGGCACAGATTTCGAACGGCTTCATAACTCAGCGCGCAGAAATCTATGGCGCTGCGGGCGTCAAAATCAACGAACCAGGGCTGAATCTGTTCAAAGCCTGAAACGTGATCGGCGATATATTGGTTGTCCTGCCAGCCTTCCTGAAGGATGATCGCAATCATTGCCCGGGTCAACAGAGCATCGGTGCCCGGGCGAACGGCAAGATGGATATCGGCGATTTTGGCTGTTTCCGATACGCGCGGATCAATGACGACCAGGATTTTGTCCGGATCCTTGGCAAACCGGGTGAGAAATTTGCGTGCCTGGGGCATCTGGTGGCTCATCATGCCGTTCCACCCAATGGCAACCAGCATATCCGTGTTGTGATGATCAGCCCCGGCAATTAAATTCTGTCGACCTACCACCCGACCCCACACCCAGTAACTGCCCGTAAGCTCCTGGCCCAGTGCATTATAATGGTAATGGGAACCCAGGCTGCGGAGCAATCGAACACCAAAGGCAGCCTCAAAATGACAGCCCTGACCGCCGCCGCCCATGTAAGCAAACGATTTCGGCCCGTGCCGGTCGATGATGGACTTAAGCTTTTCAGTAATTTCTTCAATGGCCTGATCCCACGACACCTGCTCGAATTCATCTCCCACCTTTTTGAGCGGATGTGTCAGACGTTCGTCGTGATGCTGATGATAGATGACATTCAGCCCTTTGCGACAGACATAGCCCTGACTGCGCGAATTGTCTTTGTCCGGGCGAACCTTAACCATACGGTTGGCCTCAACCTGGACCTCCAGTCCACAATTTTGGGCACACAATGCACAGGATGTTTTTAGCCATTGAGCCATGGGATCCCCCCTTTTAATCGTTTTTGTTAGTATACAAACTATTAATGGGTTATTATTTTGATGTCAACAAAAATATCCGGTTATCCACAATAAGCAAATCGAATTTGATTTCTGGATTCCCGCTTTCGCGGGAATGACAAATGAAAGTCCATTCGAAAACCCGTCATTCTCGCGAAGCTTGTCCCTGACTCCGATCAGGGAGCGGGAATCCAGGGACATTAATTTGGCATTTATTGCATTACCCCTAGGGCTTTTTAGACGATCAGATAAAAGAGCGTTAAATTCAAAACCCTAAACAATACTCACGATTTTACGACCCTGTGCAGCCGCAGTAGTGGTTTGTACTGGGGGTTCAATTTATTTCGTATACAAATTTTTATGAACGTTTCAATCTTGAACTAAATATTCGACAATACTGTTTGCATTATCCAAATTAGCATTTTGACATCCAGGCGACTTTAATTTATAGTGTCACGAAAAAATTTAAAGACAGCTTTTGTAAAGGAGGAAAATCCGCATGCCAAAAGGATATACGGGAAAGATTCTACATGTCGACCTGGGCAATCGCAAAACTGAAATCGAAGAAAATGATGAAGGATTTTACCGATCGTATTTGGGGGGTCGCGGATTTGGCTATCATTATTTAATGAAAAAAGTACCTGCTCGCATCGATCCGTTCTCTTCGGAAAATATTCTGGTGCTGGCAACCGGTGTGATGACGGGCGCTCCCCTGCCGGCCGCCTGCCGGTTTACGGCAATTGGCAAATCACCGCTTACCGGAACTGCCGCCGAATCTGAAGCGGCCGGCTTTTTTGGGCCTGAATTAAAAATGGCGGGCTTTGACGCCGTCGTGTTTGCCGGTAAATCCGATACTCCCGTCTATCTCTGGGTAACCGGGGGGAACGCCGAAATTAAAGATGCCTCGCATTTTGCCCAATCGGGTGCCCGGGAGGTTGAAGACATCATTCGAGATGAGATGGGGAGCAAACGGATTCGGGTAGCGCAAACCGGGCTGGCCGGAATGAACCGGGTCCGTTACGCCAACATCACCAATAACCTCGGCCATTTTAATGGACGCTGCGGTCTGGGTGCGATCATGGGATCGAAGAATCTTCGCGCCGTGGCTGCTCTGGGCACGGAAAGAATCGCATACCAGGACCCTGATTTTTTACGCCAAACGGCTAAAGATTATGAAAATACATTTCGGGACAACCCTCTGGGGGAGGCCTTATATGTTTACGGGACCACCGCATTTCCGGAAATTTTATCTTCCGGGGGGGCGCTTCCCGTAAATAATTTTCGCCGCAGTAAGCTGGATGACCCATCGCTGATCAGCGGTGACACCTATAATGAGATGCTGTTAAAAAAGAGAAAAGGCTGCTACGCCTGCCCGATTCGTTGCAAACGTGCCATCGCACTGGAAGATCCGAAATATGGCCTAGATTCTCGTTACGGTGGCCCGGAATATGAAACCCTGGCCGCGTTGGGATCTAATTTAAATATTGTAAACCTGAAAGCCATTGCCAAAGGCAATGAAATCTGTAACCGCTATTGCATGGATACAATCTCCACAGGTATGACCATTGCTTTTGCCTGTGAATGTTACGAGCAGGGAATTGTTAGCAAAGAAGACACCGGGGGATTGGATTTGCAATTCGGAGATGCGGATTTAATGTTGCAGCTTCTGGAGATGATCGCCCGACGGGAGGGATTCGGAGATCAATTGGCAGAGGGAAGCGCCCGTCTTGCCAAAAAATGGAATGTTGAAGATCAAGATTTCAATCTCACCGTCAAAGGACAGGAACTTTCCCTGCACGATCCCCGGGTGAAAGTCGGCGTCGGTATGGGCTTTGCCATCAGCCCCTACGGTGCAGACCATATGACGGCGGCCCATGATACGGCGTTTGCCGACGACGAATCGTTTTCGGTAAAATCAGTCAAACCTCTGGGCATTTACGGCGCTATGCATCCCACAGAAATTACGACCGACAAAGTCAGAAATTACATGAAACTTGAAAACTTCTGGAGAGCAGTGGATGCCCTGGGCCTGTGTGTGTTCGGATATGCACCGCGGGGGGTGATGACCCTGGATAAAATGCGGCAGTGCCTGAATGCAATTACAGGCTGGGATGCCAGTCTGCATGAATTGATGAAAGCCGGCGAACGCGGCACGATGATTGCCAGAGCATTCAACAGCCGCGAAGGCTTTTCGATCAAAGACGATAAATTACCAAAACGCTTATTTGACCCCAAACCGGATGGGCCCAATGCCGGAGAGCAAATATTCGACGAAGCGGCGTTCAACCGGGCAATTGAACTGTATTATGAGATGATCGGATGCAATCCGGATACCGGCCGACCCGATCGCGGAAGGCTCATGGAACTGGACTTAGATTGGGTTGAGGATATCTTGAATCAGTAGGGAAGTTCGCTTTGCTCACAATTGGAATGATGGAATATTACCTAAAATTGACTGATTGCGCACATTCCGAGACGCTTGTCTATCTGAAAAAATTCATGTTCGGTCTTTGAACGATTTTCGGGGCTGCTTCAAAAAACGCCAACAACACATCTTTTGCCGCTGCCATATCCGGGGCATTTGAAATCCGGGTGTACAGGGTGTGCCCGAACTGGAAATTGGCTGCAAAATAAAATGCAAAACGTCTAAAGCGGCGAAAGGCCCCGGCCGGATCATAGTGCTTTTCCAATAGCGCTGCCAACCGCATGGCAGATTTTAAAAAGATATCCGGCCCTGTTTTATATCCCTCGGCCCACTCCGCAAATACCCAGGGCCTTGCTATCGCTATCCTGGCGATGGCCACACCGTCACAACCGGTTGATTGTAGCATGTTTGCACAATCGTCGCGGTCAAAGACATCGCCGTTTCCGAAAACCGGAATGGAGACCGACTGTTTCACATTGGCGATATACTCCCATCTGGGGGGTCGAACCCGCCGATCGGGTGCAACCCTGGGATGAAAGGTCAGGGCATTTGCGCCGACATCTTCAAACCGTCTCGCCATTTCAATCGAAGGTTGAGGATCATCTTGCCAGCCGGTGCGAAATTTTACAAAAAGCGGCATGGAAACGGCTTTCCGTACCGCAGCTACGATACGTGCGGCTAAATCAGGAGTCCTTAAAATAGCAGCCCCGCAATTTTGACGACAAATTGAGCCATCCGCGCATCCAAAGTTAATATCGACCCCGAAAAATCCTTCTTGCTCAATGCGCCGGGCAGCCTCGGCCATAAGTTTCGGATCAGCACCAAAGATCTGACACACCAGATGCGGAGTCTCTTGATTGCGCCATTTGAAGTACGAAGACGTATTTCTATTTTCATGCGGTATTCTTTTGGCGCTGCACATCTCGGTAAACAACAGCCCATAACCGCCATAGGTTGCTACCAACTCGCGAAAGGCGACATTTCCGACAAATGCCATTGGCGACAGAACCAATCTCTTTTTTATCGTTTTAGGACCGATCGTCAGCGGCCGGTTTAATTGTCTGGAAAGCTCGGTCGTCATTGCCCGATTCACCAAAAAATGATTAAAATCTAACTAAATACATCTGAATCCTGAATAACCTCTAAAAATTAGCAAATTTGATGAAGCTTTTAAAGAATTTCAATTGATTTTTATTTGAAAAAGCACTCTCCATCCTATATATAAAATGATCGAATACTCTGCTCGACATTCATCATTAAATATACGATATTTATCATCCGCCTAAGCAGGGAATGGCGGAAAAGGCAATAATTTTATAACTTACTAAATGGATTGCATAATTGTCTATTCGATTGATTGCAAAAGACTTGTACCGCCTGCAGCAGGAAGTGAAAAAACTGGAACAAGAGATTAAGTCAACCGACGTCGAAAAATATGAGGTTTTAAAGGATCGCCTCAGAAAGCTGACAACTGAACGGAATCGGATGCGTAAAATTTTGAATGGTGAAATTGATCGTTCTTCTCAAAAGCAGTTTCAAAGGCATTGAATGAGGGAATTATGCTCGAAAAAGGGATTGCGGTTATCGGCTCAACAACTATTGATAAGAATATTTATGATAACAAAAACCAGCTGAAAATTGGCGGTGTAACAACCTATTCAGGAATCACATATCGGCGGCACGGAATTGTAACGCGGGCTGTCACGAATGTTGCCGAACAGGATTTGCCGATCCTCGACAAGCTGGATCAAGAACAGATAACCGTTCAAAATGGGCCTACGACACATACCACCCAATTTATCAATATCTTTATTGGAGACCAGCGCCGACAAAAATTGCCGTCCACGGCCTCGCCCATAAAAGCATGTCAAATCGAGGCGTTAAGAGATGCTGTAGGATGTGTGCATCTGGGTCCCTTGCACCCGCTAGATATTGAACCAGATTGCATAAACCTCCTTAAAGAAGCGAAACTGCCTGTTTTTCTTGATGTGCAGGGGTATACCCGACGAATTGAAGACGAAGAGGTTTATACCGGAGTCGCGGATCAAATCGAGGCCTCACTCAAAATTTCCCGCATCGTTAAAGCCAATGAATCTGAATTCGAATCTGTACTCCAATACTTCGACATTGACCTTGCCGGTCTTCTTGCCAGATACCACATCGAAGAGTTTATCGTCACCCAGGGCAAAAAGGGGGGATTCGTTCTCGAAAATAAAAATAGCCAGGTCCGGTTCGATGCAGTGCCGGTCCAATCCCCGGGAGACCCGACCGGAGCCGGCGATATCTTTTTTGCCGCTTACATTATCGGTCGATTTATGAAGAAAATGGATATCTCGAATGCATGTACTTATGCCGCAGAATTAACCGCTCTGCAAATAAGGGGAAATTACATCACCGAAGATCTTCTTGGCCTTTCGGCTGTCGGTGAGTCAGACAAAATTAACAAGAACCTAAATTGACACCAGGCACCCTTTTCGGAATTACGAACGCGGAAGGCGGAAAAATCGTGTTACGCGTTACGGGTTGCGGGTTGCGATGATCGGATTCCAGCGCGCTCATAAATTCTCGATGTCTTATTTTTTTACCGCGTAACTCGGACCGCGCATCGCGAACCCGGTTTTAAACGCTGAACCTTTGAACCCTGAACCCTGAACCTTACTTATAAAGCTTTATTCAATAATCAGATTGTGTTAATAAACACAAACTCACTATGATGTTGCTGGGTTATTTTATTCGAAAAAGGTAACCAAATGGCCGATACAAGCCGACGCTTAATTCCAGAAAGATTGCAAAAAATCTTTATTCGAATTTTAACACCCCTCATAAACCTTTTTGCCAGATGGGGGTTGAGTCCAAATGCTTTTACGGTTGCGGGTGTCATTATCACATCCATGGCGGCGGTGGTCTTAATATTGGGTTATATTCGTCTGGGGGGAATATTAATGTTGCTGGGCGGGTTGTGCGATACGATCGACGGCAGTCTGGCTCGCGCTTCGGGAAAAGCGACCCGTTTTGGGGCTCTATTTGACTCCGCTATTGATCGATATGCAGAATTTGTCATCTTCTTTGGGGTCGCAGCTCATTTTGTTTTGGCAAAAGACTACCAGACATCCATTGTTGTTTTCTTTGCCCTGTGTGGCTCAATCATGGTAAGTTACTGCCGGGCGCGTGCGGAGAGCCTGGGGTTTGACTCCAAGGTGGGAATCATGCAACGACCCGAACGCATCGTATTTCTTGGACTGGGGGCTATCGTTCACGTCGTCGTACTGAAACTGGTAATATGGTTAATCGCGATCTTTGCCAATTTTACCGCTTTGCAGCGAATTCGACACGCTTACAAACAGGATGCAGACAGTTTTGAACATCAGGCCGAAATAAAAAAAGAACATCTTGATAAGAAAAAACACGTGGTTTTTAAATAAAATATGACGATCTCATAAAAAGCCAGGAAATCAAGCTTTTTAGGGGTTGATATAATTTAATTTTTAACGAAATTGTCACTAGAGAATAACCATTAACTACATTAACAGGAGGACACAATGAAAGTTGCAATTATTGGAACGGGAGTTATGGGATGTGGCTGGATTACCCAATGCGCGATGACCGGAAACCAAGTGCACTGCTTTGATTCGAATGCCGATACGCTGGCAAAAGCGGAAAAAACATGCTTGAAACTCGCCGGTACAGTAGCCAAAAGGTCAAAAATCGACGACCCCGAATTCGGTGAGAAAGCCATCAAAAACATCACCATCCATCAGGATCAAGGTGCATTCATGGATGCAGCCAAAGGCTGCGAAGTATTCCTTGAAGTCATCTTCGAAGATTTACAGCTCAAATGTAAAGTTCTGGGGGAGTTGCTGCCCCAGCTACCTGAAAACATTATCTTCTGGTCAAATACCAGCAGTCTGAACATTGACATCATGGGTGAGGCCGGTGGCAGACCCGAGCTTTCCATCGTTACCCATGGCATGAACCCGGTACCTCTGATGCCTGGTGTGGAAGTCATTCCCGGGGCTAAAACCACTGCGGAAACTGTGGAGTTTACCCGTAAAGCGCTGCTCGATATGAAAAAAGCGCCGTTTTTAGCACCCAACATTCCCGGATTCTGGGTTAACCGCCTTCTGGTTCCCCAAATGCTGGATGCCGTTCGTCTGCTCGAACAAGGAAAAATCAAGGTAGAGGATGGAGACATCGGTTTGAACACCAGTCTGGGGCACCCGCAAGGAACATTTAAACTGCACGATTTTGTCACCACCCCTACCATGTTGAGGGTGGGTCTGGAAATGTACCAGGCATCCAATGACCCGCGGATGTATCCCCCGCTGACGTTGATGCGCATGGTCAAAAATGGCGAGCACGGCGCCATCAGCGGCAAGGGCTTTTACGATTGGAGCGATCCCCGCAATCCCAAAGCACGCGATTTATCCAAATACGTTGTCGGCCCCACCGAGGACATGCTAGAGGCCTTGAAATAGAGGCGAATCGAAAAATCCATAAGAAAACCCCGGTGGCAAAAGCCCCCGGGGTTTTCTTGGATAAATTCCAAATCTCAAATTACAAATCACAAATAAATCCCAATGAAAAAATTCAAAATCTCAAACGGTTACGAAATCGTAGATAGTCTTATTTCTCGTCACTCCGGATTCATCAAAGTTTGAATTATTGGAATTTCGAATTTGGGATTTGTTTGTGATTTGTAATTTGGTGCTTGGAATTTTTTATTTTCTACAACACAGCTAATTTTAGATAGCCAGCTCGACCTATTTGCTCTATTTATGGGACATAATCTTAAAAAGAATCATGTTCGGTTCTCGCAATGATTTCGTTCTGATGATACTCATCCAAATCCACAAAATAATCACTGTAACCGGCTACCCGTACCAGCAAGTTCCGGTATTCATTCGGGGCTGCCTGGGCCTGACGAAGGGTTTGGGAGTCGATTATGTTGAACTGAATATGATGGCCGTTGAGTCTAAAATAACTGCGAATCAAATGGGCCAGTTTCTCGATGCCGTCTTCATCTTCGACAATGCTGGGTAAGAATCGCTGGTTTAACAGGGTACCACCGGATTTCGACTGATCCATTTTCCCCAAAGATTTAATTACCGCGGTCGGACCATAACGATCGGCTCCGTGAGACGGAGAGGTGCCATCGGAAATCGGTGCGCCGGCGTGCCGGCCATTGGGCGTGGCTCCGAGGACTTTACCAAAATATACATGGCAGGTCGTCGAAAGCATGTTCAGGTGATAGTGGCTGCCCTTGGTATTTGGCTTGCCGTCGATGGCCTCAAACAGGGAATCATAGACCCGTTGCATGATAGTGTCGGCATAATCATCGTCGTTGCCGAAAAAGGGTGTTTTGTTAAATAAACGCAAACGCAAGGCTTCTTCATCCGCAAAGTTAGTTTGCAGGGCTTTCAGCAAATGCGCCATTGTAACTGTTTTGTCTTCAAACACATGCTTTTTAAGGGCCGAGAGACTATCGCTAACCGTGCCGATGCCACAGCATTGAATGTAATTGGAGTTATAACGCGGACCGCCATCATAATAATCTTTGCCATTGGCAATACAATCTGCAATCACAACCGATAAAAAAGGGGCAGGTACGTAGGCTGCGTACTGACGCTCAATGAGATTATTGACCTTTATCTTCAAATCAACAATGTAATTGAGCTGTTTGTTAAAGGCCTCATAAAGCGCATCAAAGTCCTTGAATTCACGCGGATCACCGGTGTTTAATCCAACACGGCGGCCGGTGATTGGATCCACACCATCGTTCAAAACCAGCTCTAGTATTTTGGGAACATTGAGGTATCCCGTTAATATGTATGCTTCTTTTCCAAAAGCGCCGGTTTCGATACATCCGCTGCAGCCTCCCTCACGTGCGTCTTCGAGCGTCTTACCGACACGTAACTGCTCCATAATGACTTCATCGGTGTTAAACACCGAAGGATAACCGTATCCTTTTCGAATCACCCGGCAGGCAGCTTTTAAAAAACGTTCGGGTGTCTTTTGGCTGATTTGCACATTGGTGCCCGGCTGGAGCAGATGCATTTCATCGATGACTTCCAGCATGATATATGATACCTCGTTGACGCCGTCGGAGCCGTCAGACTTCAAGCCGCCGATATTGATATTGGTAAAATCGTTATAGGTGCCGCTTTCTTTTGCCGTGATCCCCACTTTCGGAGGCGCAGGATGATTATTAAATTTTACCCACAGGCATTCGATCAGCTCCTTGGCCCTTTCCCGGTCCAGCTTTCCTTCTGACAGGCCTTTTTCATAGAACGGCAATAGGTGTTGGTCTAAATGCCCGGGATTCATGGCATCCCAACCGTTGAGCTCGGTAATGGTACCCAGATGGACAAACCAGTACATTTGCAGTGCCTGCCAGAAGTCTTGGGGCGCCTGCGCTGGAACCCGTCGGCAATTGGCTACAATGCATTCAAGTTCAGCCTTGCGTCGTGGATCTTTCTCGTTTCCGGCCATTTTTTCAGCCAGTTGTGCGTGGCGCTCGGCAAATATGATGGCCGCATCACAGCAGATATCCATGGCCTTTAACTCTTCGGCTTTGACAGCAGCCTGCGGATCATTCAGATAATCCAAATTTTCCACTACCGCCTGGATTTTGGCTTTAAAATCCAACATACCTTTGGTATAGATGACGCCGTCTAAGGTGGTGTGGCCCGGTGCACGCTGTTCCATAAACTCTGTAAACATGCCGACCTCATAGGCAGATTTCCATTCGTCGGGCACACATTGAAATACACAATCGCGCATCGTGCGGTGCTGCCAGTAAGGGATAACTTTATTTTCATAGATCGCCATCGTATCATCGGATACGCGATATCCCGTCATATCTCTGGAATTTAATACTTTAAGGTCTTCGACAGAGTGGCAGGTAAGTTCCGGAAATGTAGGCACTGCCCGGGGAAAAGGTCCACGCTCTCCGACAATCAGCTCATCTTCACCGATGTAGATGGTTTTTTTCTCACACAGATTCTTAAAATTCAGGGCCCTGAGAACCGGATTCGAATATTTACCATAATTTTCTTTGTAAAACTCGGTCACCAGCAAAGCGCGTTCCACAGAAATACTGGGTTCGGTCTCAACACTCGTCTGGCGAAGTCTGGCAACTCTTGCATTCATCTTGGTCAGCCTCCGATTTTAACCTGCAAGCCAAAATCACCCAGGCGCTCGGCCATATCGTTTAATTCACGCCGGGTTGGAATCTTAATTTCCGATGAAAAACAGTGAATCCCGAGCCTGGCGTATTTTGCGCCGGATGCGTTGTGAAAGGGAAGCAGGCTTATTTTTCTAATACCCGGCAACGATGACACAAATTCGCCGGTTCGTTTTATATTTTCATCGTCGACGTTAAAGCCCGAAATTACCGGTATCCGAATATTGATATCGGCCCCGTGTCGGGCCAAAAGCTTGAGGTTGTTGAGTATTTTCTTATTGGACACACCCGTATAGCTTTTGTGCTTTTCCGGATCCATATGCTTTATATCGTACAGGAAAAGATCCGTGTGGCTTGCCACGTCCAAAAGAAGTTCGGCATCTGCGTAGCCCGTGGTATCTACCGTGCGATGGAGGTCAAGTTGTCCGCAGGCTTTCAATAGATTTAATAAAAATTCAGCTTGCATTAAAGGTTCACCACCGGAAAATGTTACCCCGCCGTGCGATGCATCGTAAAAAACAATATCCTTTTTGATTTTTTCGACGACATCATCAATGCTCACCGTCTGACCGATGAATTCATGGGCCTCTGAAGGACAGTTTTGCACACATGTGTTGCATCGCATACAGGATTCATCATCCCATGAAATTCCCTCATCGGAGGCTTCAATGGCATGATGCGGGCAGAGCTGAACACATTCACCGCAGCCGATGCAGCGTTCTCTGTGGTGAACATGTTGCACTGCGATGGTCCATCCTTCCGGATTGTGGCACCACCGGCAGTTCAGCGGACACCCTTTGAAAAAAACTGTCGTGCGGATACCGGGACCATCATGAATGGCAAATTTCTTTATGTCGAAAATGACACCTGTATTCATGACAATTTCTGGGCATCAGGTCGATAAAATACCTAAGTCTATAAAATTATGCTCGATATTAACAAAAATCAATAGAAATCTAAACGGAATTTACCTGAAGAAACAGCTAAAGCTGACTTTGCTTTTCGCGCGGACTAATTTTATTTAACACAGTATGAGAGTTTCGTTGATTTAAAGATGCGCTAGTCATTCATTTGAAGTTGACGCAAATCCTTCAGTGACTTATCTTAATTATATCCAAAGATTTTTCTACACCTATTCATAGAGATTCAATATAGATTTTTTCTCTGGATATAGGAAATAGATTTTTTTGGTTTAGGATATGAAAAATGATGGAAATTCTAAAATTATGCATACACGGCGCCTAGCGGGACACTCCGTGTTCTGTTAAGAGTTGATCGCATCGCTCAGACATTCTTAATCCAAAATAACTCGTATTTTTTAAACCGCAAAGGGAGAGATGCAAATGGCTAAGATGCGAAAATACATGGTAGTACATAATGATCCCAGCATCAGTTGGGAGAAAGTGGAAGAAAACTGGGGCAAACTCGCCAATGTTGAGACATGCACCTGGGTCAGGACATGTTTCAATAAAAAAATGGGGGTGCGCTATTGTGTATGGTTGGCCCCGAGTGAAAAGGAATTGAAATCGATTTTTTCAGACCTGAATATATCCTTCGAATCGATGGTTGAAGTTGAAGAAACGATTCCGGATTTGTGGGGAAAGAAATGGGAAGAACATCTTGCCGCCGAAGCCAAAGCCAGCACTCTGGGTTTTTAATAAATCGACGTACGCCAGCATTCAACCATATCAGTGCGTATGCAACATTGTCGCGAGCAGATTAGGCCCGACTTCTATTTACCGGGCCTATAATTTATAGTAATCATCAGAGCAACTAAATTACTCGCAAATGAGGATGACCTCGAGCAAGCACTTTGCCAATCCTGACCGCCGTCTCAACGCCTGTGCTTTTTAATTCCGCAATGACGTCTTCGCTTTGGGATTCGGCAACGATCAACAATAGACCACCGGAGGTCTGAGGGTCAAAAAGCAACGATTCCTCTGCTTCAGATTTTTTAGAGGATTCATCCCAAAATCCTTTGACCATTTTTCTATTGGCTTTATTGCTTCCGGTGTTTTCGCCCTTACGGTACATCTCCAATGCATTGGCATAAAAGGGAAGTTCATCATAAAAAAGATCGATTTGGACATCGCTGGCCCTCGCGATTTCCAGAGTATGCCCTAAAATACCAAATCCGGTGACATCGGTGCACGCATGCACATCGAATCTTAAAGCTACCTCCATCGCCCCCCGGTTCAATGCAGCGACCTGGGGAAGAATAGCTTCCAATTCTCGATATGGTAACTTGCCGGATCGGTTAGCATTAAAAAGCACGCCCGTACCCAGCGGTTTTGTGAGAATCAGAACATCACCGACTCGGGCTCCGCCGTTGGTCAGAATTCGCTCGGGGTGCACACTGCCCGTAACCGCAAGTCCATATTTGGGCTCATGGTCATCCACGGAGTGCCCCCCGGCCAGACAGGCTCCTGCCTCAAGCACTTTATCGTTTCCACCGCGCAGTATTTCCTTTAAAAAGCTCATATCCAGTTTGGTGGCAGGAAACATCACGAGATTCAAGGCGGTCAGAGGTTTTCCCGCCATGGCATAGACATCCGACAGCGAATTGGCGGCTGCAATTTGACCAAACCAATAGGGATCATTCACCGGTGGCGTAATATAGTCCACGGTGCTGATCAGGGCGATCTCCGCGGAAATACGGTACACAGCCGCATCATCACTGGTATCATAGCCCACTAAAAGATTCGGGTCACGGGGGGACTCTAAGCCCTTAAGCACGTCCGACAGATCCGTCGGGCCGATTTTGGCAGCTCAACCGCAGGTACGCGACAACCCCATTAACGTCTCTTTTTTGCGAAAAAACATAGATCTACCCCTTGCTGTTTACCTTGATAACAAATGAACGTTTGGTGTAAAATTAAGAAATTTGTGACCATACAGGAGAGACACCTTTTTGGAAATGAAATCAACTTAGAATCCCGTACCGCTAATTCTGATCAGCCTTTCTCAAGAGCCTCTCTGATGCAATCTGAAAGATCCTTCAAAGAGATGGGCTTCATCAGGTAAGCTGATATCCCCGTGGATTTTGCTTTGGTTTTATCCAGAACTTCGTTATAGCCGCTGCAAATGATTATGGGGATCTCGGATCGAATGGCTTTTATTTCTTTGGCTAGCCGATCACCTGTTATTTTCGGCATCGTCATATCCGTGATAACCAAATCGTAGTTTTGGGGCTCTGATTCAAAGGCTTCCAATGCTTCAACAGCATCTGTTTTCGCAACGACTTGATAACCAAGATATTCCAACATATTTTCAGCCAAGTCGGCCAAAATCTTTTCATCATCTACAAAAAGAATTCGTTCAGTACCGAATTGCAGATCCCCTGTTTCTTTTGCGTCGGGCTGCAATTCTGGCGTAGCTCGCGGAAAAAAGACCTCAAACGTCGTGCCTTTGCCGATTTCGCTCTTAACTTCGACTGCGCCGCCATAACTTTTGATGATGCCATGGACGACGGCCAAGCCCAGGCCGGTTCCCTTACCCCTTGCCTTGGTGGTGAAATAGGGATCAAATATACGTTCGATGGTTTCGGCATCCATTCCATGACCTGTATCGGAAACAGTCAATTTCAGATAGGGCCCTGGTTGGAGATCCGGAAATATGGACGCCTCTTCAATACCCAAATCAACGCGTGCCAAATTCACCTGGAGTTC
>JASFPE010000025.1:0-22014 GCA_050116155.1 Desulfobacterales bacterium | reverse complement strand
AAGATCGCCTTTGAAGGATTTCCCGATCGGCTCTCCAGCTCTACTGAGCAGTTTAAATATTCCTTTGCCGGCAATTTTGACTCGCTTTAATACCCGACGATCCATTTTTTTTGATTGCAATAGGGCGGCTGCATTTTGAAAACCTGTACAAAAATCAGATAATTTTTGTTCAAGATTTGGAAACTCCTTTTTCCATTTCAGCAAGGCATCTTTTTCTAAATATTTTAAGTTTACGTTGCTTAAGGTGATTAATGATGTTGTGCATATGGTGTTGGAAAAAAAGTTTTCTTGACCTGCAAGCTGGCCGGGGCCCAACGTGTTGAGCAGGACATCACCGTTTTTGTCCTGGTAAATCACTTTTAATTGGCCCTGGTTTATGAAATAGAGATTTGTATTCAATTTCCCCTGCAAAAAAACCGGTTGGTTAATTCCCAGGGCCGCATCTTTCATCGAATAGAAAAGCTCATTTTTTTCTTCGGTATTCAGCGTATCATAAAGGCTGGACCATATCTGCATATGGATCGGATCCAGCGATTGACTTTTGCTCTCTTCAATAATTTCTGCGGAACTGATAATTTCGTTCAATGCCATTGGATCAACCTCCAACATACCTTCCCTTAACTGTTCCGCTTTTGTGAAATTCTTTTCTTTGGCACATTGCACAATCATTTTATATAGCAATTTTACGGCGGCATCCGAATCGCCCTTGGCAATATGCTGCTGAACCAATTTTTCAGATTCATCAATGTTGATCATTCGCAGCACCTCCAGCTTTGATCATCCGGGAAGGTCAAAAAATTTATCAAGCACCCAAATTGATGGTGGAATTCGATCAGTCAATTCAATTATTACATAAATAAGCGGCAAGCATCAAGAGGATCGACAATTAATAAAAAACATTTTAAGGTTTCCAATGGATTTGCCGATTATAAGAGTATGGAAAAACCAGATCGAAGAAAATATCCCCGCGTCGATGTATACAGCTCGATTTCCTATGTGTGCATTGATGTTGACGGCAAATTAATTGATCAGAATATGGGCGTTGCACTAAATCTAAGTCAGAGCGGAATTTTACTTGAGACCGGACGGCCCATTGAATCAAATATTGTCTCCCTGATGTTTGTGGATCTGGAAGAAAAACTGGCAGAGATCAGAGGGGAAGTGGCCTATTCCGAACAAAAGGAATCCGGAATGTATTTCAATGGGATTCGTTTTAAGGGAAATCATGAAGAGAACATTCAATTTGCTGAAAAATTAGTTCGGGCCTATCATTATCGCAAATCTGATTTCGTTCTGGTTGTCGGTGTAAACGCTTAGAAACAAGTTTAGGGCTTCGCCCTAATTGGAATGTTGGAATGCTGGGCATGAAGTGAAGCTTTAGCGCTATACTGGAAAAATGGGTCACGGTTCTTTTCGCGTGTTTTGTCATTATGGTTGACAGAATTTGTCATTTTTTTCGGATGCCATATTCAGGATTGGATATAAGTTTCTGTAATTAAACAATATAATATATTGATATGTTCGGCCTGGTTTTTGCATTGAATTCTTTTACGACGTAGACAGATTCAATTTAAATTCACTTCAGAAAAAGCCAAACTTCGAGTAATCGGGGGACGGAAAACCACGGGTCCCGCTGAATGTGCAGCGGGATGGCCGGGTTGCCTGAGGAACTAACTATTCAAACCGAGTTGCCTTGGGATGGGGTGACTCGGTTTTTTTTTGAAATGGCTGCAGATGTCGAATTCGGAGGTATGCACTATTTATTAAAATGAATTAGATGACATATCATCGGGGGAGAAGCAGATCGTAGGGATTAACTTTAGTCGGGGGAAACTATGATCTCCATGTATCATGCGAAATATGTATTGGTTTTGTTCTGTTTTATCGCCATTTTCGGTTGCGCCACGCATAAGCCCAATTTAGATCAAGAGCTTGCCAGAGCGGTTACCCAAAATCATTACCCCAGATCAATAGCTGTATTGCCGTTTGGCAATAAGACCGAGGTCGATGGCATCGAAGATTTTGTGCGGGTTACATTTTACAGTCACTTATGTGCCCAACCATACAGAGACATTGAGCTTCAGATCGTAGATCAAAAACTTCGAAAACACACCATCACCAATTATGAAACTTTATGCAATGTGCCGGTAAGAAAGCTCGGGCGGATTCTGGGATGTGATGCCGTCGTATTTGGGGAAGTGATTGAATATGAAAAATTTTTTGCAGGGATTTATTCCCAAATAGCTGTGGGAGCCTCCATCACCATTTGGGATACTCGCACCGGCCGCAAAATCTGGACCGATCAATATACTGAACGAAACCATGAAGGAGGCATTCCATTGACGCTTACCGATATACCAATGATCACGATTCGATCCGGTATGAATTTGCTCGATGACGCAAAGATTGAGGTCGTCGATGATATGTCAAGAAATTTGACACGTAATATCCCGGTGCCCGAGACCTTCAACTATTCCTATACACCGATGACCACGGATGCCAACGATGGTTTTTCAAAATATAAGAGTCTGAAAAGATTAACAAAAACAAACGATCGGCTTGTTTATTCGACAAAGTTTAAAAGCCTCAAGAGGCTGACCAAAAAGGATAGGGTTCAAGAGTTAAATGAGCTATAACAGAGTTACAATCCTCGACAAAGCTGGCCTCACATCTAAATTGCCTTAACTTATTGTATTCTGCTGGATGTAAAAGTGCCTAAAATGATCTAAAGTGCCTAAAGTTCAGGAATCGCTTCGCTCTATCTATTTTTAGTAAATTTTCGTTCAACCCCTATGATCTCGATCGATTCCCTTGAATCCTGGATTTTTTATCCTGTACCCCATGCCCTTTGCCCCCAGCTTTATACCCTGGCACCTGAAACCTGACACCTGAAACCTTTTTTAATTACCATGGCCAGATCTTTTCGAGATATTCCACACTCGGCCAAAAGCTTTCTTCTTGATGAGGTTCAAGCGTGATGATGGGAGGTTTGCGTCTTTTGGATTTCAAGAAATCAAATAAGTACTGAAAATCTATCTTACCCTGCCCCAGGGCCAGGTGGTCATCCCAGTGGCCATCGTTGTCATGAAGATGAATTTGACCGAGGAATGGCTCCAATGAATCCAGCCATTGTTGCAAGGAAGCCTGTCCAAATGCCAGCATATGACCGGTGTCCAGACAAAATTTAACTTTTTGCTGTTCAAGACGCTCGAAAAGAACAATCATATCCTCAGGACCATCTTCGTATACATTTTCTAACATCAGGATTGAGCCTTCGGCATGGATTGCATCCGCCAACCACGACCACAGGGTGAGGCTATTTTGGACCCACTCTTCTCTGTGAAATGCATACATTTTGCGATGATAGCCGGCATGGCACACGACAGCCCTGGGTTTAAAAAGAGCTACGAGGTTCAGCATCTGTTCAAAGCGATGTTTGGTTAACTCTCTTACCGCGGGGTCAAGGGAACCCGGTGACAGATCCATAAAAGGTCCGTGCAGGGTGATCGTCGGGGCATTGGCTTTTAGCTTTTCGGCAATAGATTGAAAATCTGAAAACGAAAAACGTTCCAGCGCTTTAGCGTCGAGGCCGATTTCCGGATTCAATCGATGCTGAAGGAACAGGTCCAGATAAGTGTCATAGAGCATGGTGAAGGGGATGTTGACCTGAATTTTTTCGATTAGCTTGGACATGTTTCTAACGGTTCTGGGTTCAGGGTTCAAAAAAAGGTTTCAGGTTTCAGGTGTCAGGTTTCAACAAAAAAGCATCATACAAGTTGATCACGTTGTCAGTTTTCCTTCATCGGCGATGGTTTGGCCTCAAATGGAATGGTTAGGTGGTAGACACCATATTCCAGCTGGGCCTTGACGATGGCCCCGCCTTTTTCAAATACTTTCATCATTGCTTTATTTGATGCCAGGACATCGGCCGTAAAGCCCTGTATGCCCCGATCCCTGGCCAGCCGGATGAGCATTTTATAGAGATAGGTGGCCACCCCAAAACCCTGATAGGCTTCGTCGACGATGAAGGCCACCTCAGCCCAGGGCCGGCTTTTTTCTTTAATGAACCTGGCTTCTGCAATGATATGTCCTTGTCCCGGTTCACCCACCAGACCGACGATGGACAAATCCCGGCTGAAGTCGACATTGACATATTCCTGCATTTTCGCATGAGGCATGGTTTTGATGGGAGAAAAATAGCGATAATATACGGATTCATCCGAAAAGCGGTAAAACAGGCGTCGCATTTCTTCTTCGTCCGATGGTTTAATGGCTCGGAAACGGACATTGGTATTTTCTTTAAAGCATTGCTGCGAGCTGATTTCTGCCGGATAGAGGTGGGCGGAGGCTTCCAGAAAGATTTGATCGGGATAAATAATTCTTTGCGTTTTGGCCGACTCCACAAGTTCCCTGCGATCATCCGGATGAGCGATTTCGATCAGGGCTTGGGCGCGCTCGCGAACCGTGCGCCCACTCAAGGTCGCAATGCCGAATTCGCTGATGACCATGTCAACCGATTCTCGAATACTGAACTGATTGGGAAAATCTTCCACAGAGAGCCGAATGTTGGGTTCCTGGTTACGGTTGCGGCTGGGTAAGGCAAAAACCGTAATACCCCCACGCGATAATCCGGCCCCATGGAAAAGATCCATGGCGTCACCCGGACCGGCGGTTACATTCCCTTTTCCGAAATGCAAGGCCACCCGACCGGAAAGATCCACCTTGCGGGCCGGAAGTACGGCGACAAAGCGGGGATTGAGGCCGATTTGGGCCGGATTAAACACCTTGTCGATTCCCTGAAATTCGACCAGCGGATTGCGATTTAACCAGGCCAGAAGTTCCGCAGTTCCAAAGGCATAGCAGGCCAGGGTCTTACCGCGGAATATTTCTTTGTTACGGTTTGTGACCGCACCGCTATTTAGCAGATCCATCAGCGCGTCCGTGATAAACGGCGTGTGTACACCCAAGTTGCGCCTGTAGATCAAATGCTTGCCCAGTGCTTCAAACAGGGGGCCAGGGGAAAACGCAATGCAGCTGCCATCTTCAATCACGGAGGCCACATTGGCGGCGACACGATCGAACACGTCATCCACCGGCCAGCGACCGAAGTATATCGGTTTTTCGGTTGAACGGATCACATAATCAAAATCTGACAGCGAAACAAACGTATCACCGAAGGTGACCGGGATGTCAGGATTGATTTCTCCGACTACTATCGAGGCCGCCTCCATGGCTTCGCGGATGACGTCCACAGACACTCCGAGACTGCAATAGCCGGCCTGATTGGGAGGTGTAATCTGGATAAATGCGACATCAATGGGTATTCGACCGGTTTTAATGAGTCTGGGAATTTTGGAAAAACTGCTGGGAATCAAATCCACCCGCCCGGCAGTGATCGCCTCACTGGCGACCCACCCCGAATAAAAAGTTTTGAGGCGATAGGCATTGGTATCTAGCGCCTTCAGGGATATGGCATCGCCCAGGCTGAAGAGCTGAATTAGTTCAAGATCTTTTAAATTGGCTGCGTTCGAGGCCATTAAATGTTTAACCAGTGTCCGGGGCTCGCCCACGCCGGTGCCCAGGAAAATACTCATTCCCGGCTCAATCTGTTCAAAGACCTTTGCGGGGGTAACAACCTTTTTTCTCCAATCCGTCACTACGCTTTGCTTCATTGCTTACCTCAAATCAAATTGAGTTTTCAAAAATATAATTTGAAACTTTTTAAAAGAAGATTTAATGTGCTAAATTCAAGTAACAATCTAACAAGAACTTAGTTCGCTTCGCTCACAATTGGAATACTGGGTCTGCAATGCATCGCATTGTAAAATATCATGAATCGTGCGATAAACCAATCCTGGATCGGAAAAACATCAACCGGGGTTTTACACACCTTAATCCAAGCGCTGAAGTTATGCGTTCTTGACCATTATAGCGCTAAAGCTACACTGCGTGCCCATTATTCCAGCATTCCATTATTCCATGTAAGCGACATAAAACCAGTGTCGTTAAAAGCCACATACTTTCAATATGTTATAGAAATTCCGAGACGTTTATCGTGTATACAAATGAAATTCTTGCATGTATTTGAAAATAGTCTCCAGGCACTGCTTGATGCATTTTATTCGTTATGGCCACAACCGTCTCCGGCCGATGAGAACCTGAGAAAATGCAAGATCATCTCTCACCGAGGAGAATATGATAATCAAATGGTGTTTGAAAATACGCTCGCTGCCTTCGATAAGGCCAAGGCAGCGGGGGTATGGGGCATCGAGTGTGATTTGCGCTGGACCAAGGATCTTCAACCGGTAGTCATTCACGATTCGGATTTGCTCAGGGTGTTTGGCTTGAATGTAAGGATTTGCCAGGTTACGCTGTCTGAATTAAAATCCGCCTGTTCTTTGGTACCCTGCCTTGGGGAAGTGATTCAACGATATGGCAAGCGGCTGCATCTCATGCTCGAAATCAAAAAGGAAGTGTATCCGGATCCTGAATATCAAAATCAGGTGCTGGCCGATGCGTTTTCATCCCTCAAACCCTGTCAGAATTTTCATATCATCAGCATGAGCCCGCAAATGTTTAAGCTGATTGATTTTGTGGATCCATCCGCGTTTATTGCGGTTGCCCGTTTCAATATCCTAAAATTAAGCAAATTGGTCAGGCAGAAAAAGTATGGTGGTCTTGCCGGACACTACTTTTTTCTGACAAAATCGATCCTGCGAAAACACCACGATCATCAGCAAAAAGTGGGCACCGGCTATATTGGCTCGAAGAATTGTCTGTTTCGTGAGCTCAACCGCGGGACCGATTGGTTGTTTTCCAACAATGCGGCCGAGCTGCAAGAGATGGTTGATCACCTAATCGGTTCTCGCTAATGCAAATTTATATTTTACTGGGATTTTTTCAACTCGGATCCGCCTTCGACGGGAAATTGACTATTGAATATTCAATATTCAATCGAAAATATTCAATTATTGGAAATATCCCGTATAATTTTCTTGTCACAAAAGCACCTAAATCACTACTTAGAAGGTACTACTGCTTCAAACCCGTGCCTTAGGGCGATTTTCCCGAACATCTGGGCGAGCCCGGCTCCCAGGGTGAAGACGGCATCGATGTCGAGGTTCTTGTCGGCCGTTTGATCGAAAAAAACATTGAGACTGGATTCCAGACCGTCTTCCGGAAACCAGTAGCATATCATGATGGGTACTTTCGGAAAAGGGTGCAGCACCACGGATATGTCGGATTCGAATTGTTTTTCCACCTGTTTTGCGCTGAAGATATGGACCAGGTCATCAAAAAGGTCCGTATAGATATCGGCCACCCGCTTCATGGGCTCTTCGCATCGCTTCTGAAAAAGTGGATACATTTCCTTTGCGTTTTTCAATTCCCTGAACGAAACCCAGCTTCCCGAAACCGCCAGTCCTTTACCATTGAGAATGTAGGTGAAAAACGGGATGGCGACCCATGGATTGATATGGATGTCCGTTGAAATTTTCCCATTCGTATCCACACTGAAATCCTTGCCGAGCACCTTGAGGGTCAGCTTGCCATCCGAGAAGCGCCCACCGACTCTTTTGGCGGCAGCCGGCAAGTCATGTTTTACAATCTCTTCTTTCAGTTTTATCAGGTATTCGTCCCGGTTGTCTTCAATGGTAGCCGGCTTTTCGGATTTCCCGGAAAATCGTTCAATGGTTTCCCGATCCAGTTTCGGACATTCATCGAGCCTTTTTTGCCCCGTGAAGACCGCACCTGCAAAGGCAAGGCATGTCTTCTCGCGGCATTGTCGACAATTCGATTTATCGAGCAGTTGAAATATTTCCATGGCGTTTTTCGGTTGCGGCATTTTAATCCCCCTTCTCTAAGTTTTGCCGGATTCCAAAACCTGCCAACGTCACATCATTTGCCAAAAAGCCGCACACAATTTTTGTGTGCGGCTTGTAAGATTATTTGTAAATTAAATTATCTCAGATGTCGAGAAATTTTCTCATTCAAAGCTTGTCATTGTCGCGAAAGCGGGAATCTAGAAAAATCAATGCTTCCTGGACTCCCGCCTTCGCGGGAGTGACGGGTGGTCGACAAAGCGCACAGCAATTATCTATTGTAAGTTATATCTGGGACATGACATTTGCCTAGCCAACGCCGACCCTCATTTCATTGACCTGCTCATTTATGTGGTCAATAATTTCCGTCATCGGTGTGCCCATCCCATAATTTCCGGTGACGCCCAGTTCCTCCAGCAGCGGTTTGTCTTCATCGGGTATGATCCCTCCGGCAACGACGCAAATATGAGAGGCTCCTTTTTTCTTTAACAGTTCCATCACATCCGTGGCGATCAGGCGCATGACACCGCAATGATCGCTCAAGGCGATGACATCTACGTTTTCGTCGATCGCCGCCATGACAACTTCCTCGGCAGTGAGGAATTTGCCGAGAAAAATAACCTCCATGCCGGCATCTTTGAGCCCCCGGGATAATATGAGAATTCCGCGATCATGAGGATCGAATCCGACCTTGCCAATCAATACTCTGATTTTGCGATCTTTTTCAGCCATGGCTATACTCCCTCTAAAACGACGTCATTCAAGAATTCAGGCTCGGAGATCCGTTCATAAGGATCATAAGTGAGATCTTTGGCCATCCGAATGGTGCCCACCATTTCTCCCAGCGTGGCGTAAGCTTTGGCTGCCTCGATCGTGGGACGTACGATATTTTCGTCTTCCTGCATGGCGCGGGCGAGGTCTCTCAAACGGCTTTGCACCTTTTCATGGTTGCGCGATTGCCGCAGCTCCTTGACGCGGTCAATGGCACCGAATCGCTTCTCATCCGGCGGTACCTTGTAGGCGCCCTCAATTATGGTTTTGCTGATATCGCCGTCTTCGCCTTGAAAAGAATTTGCACCGACAATGAGCCGTCGACATTCATTGATCTCGTTTTGAATTTCTGCCGTCGTTTTGTCGAATTGCTGACGCAGCCATCCGCTTTTGAGGCATTCCCACATGCCGCCGATGTCGTCGATCTCTTTCAGCAAGCCTTTTGTCTCGGCTTCCAGTTTGTTGGTGAGCGATTCCACGTAATATGATCCGCCGAGGGGATCCGCGACCAGCGGCACATTGTTCTCATGGGCGATGATGTGCTGCAGGTCCAGTTCGAATATCCGGGATTCTTCCGAGGGCAGCCCAAACGTCTCGTCAATGCCTGAAGGATCGATGGATTGAACCCCTCCCAGAATGGCGGCCAGTATTTGCATAGTAATCCTGGCGGTGTTGTTGAGCGGTTTTTGGGGATAGATGGAGTTTCCTGCCGTTCGAATCCCGATTCGACAAGCCATGTTGCGTGGATTTGTGGCGCCCAGTCTCTCCTTGGCGATTTTGGCCCAAAGTCTGCGGGTAGCGCGGAATTTTGCAATGGTCTCGAAGAAATCCGATTCAGAGCTCATGGAGAAAACCATGGGGTTGAAATTATCGAATTTTACGCCGCGTTCTTTGATGGCATCGCCATAGTATTGAATCGCGTTACCCATGACAAAGGCCATCTCCTGGATGGAATTGATTCCCGCATCCCGCATGTCATATCCGCAAGGCGTACACGGATGCCATTTGGGGGTATTTTTTACCCCGAATTCGATGAGGTCCAGGTTGATTTTCTTGGCAAGATCCGGCGGGAATTCAGGTGTACCATAAACAATATAGGCATGGATGGGATCATTGATGTTGGTTCCCCTGAGCTTTGAGGTGTCGTATCCGCGGTTTTCCATCAGCGCCATCAGAAATACATAGGTAAAGAAACTTCCGGAAGGGGTGGAATTGGCCGATTCGAAATCGATGTTCTCCATTGAGATGCCATCCAGCATGGTTTCATATTCGGTCAATGCAAAGGTCGGGTTGCCGTTGCACATAATATCATATTTGGCCAGGGGATGATCGGGATCGACGCCAGAGAGTGTTGAGGTGTCGGTGAGCACGCGCAATCCGGTCTGGCCGGCGGCAATATATTTCTTGAATGCACGATTGGTCTCCTCAGGTGTTGCGTAGCAGACGATAAAAGACTTTAACCATAAGGATTTTCGATACATTTCGGGATAAATGCCCCGCGTAAAGGGAAAATCGCCGGGTTCTCCGATATCTTTTTTATAGTCGAGATCGTCGGTGTCTTGCGGGCCATATACCGCTTTGACCGGGATGTTGCTCTGGGTCTTGTCCCTGATCAATGCGCCGAAGTTCCGATCATATGCGATCACTTTGTCTTCTTTTACAGCCATAATCATTCTCCCTTTTTGTAAGTTTTGTGCTTTTTGGGGTTACATAGTTTTTAATTTAAAATATAGCCTTAAGGGAATAGTTTGAAGTGACTAAAGTGAACTAAAGTGACTAAGGTTGTGGTCCGCCTTCGGCGGATCTATTTTATATATAGATGGAGCGGAGCGACTCATAAACTTTAGATCACTTCAAATTTTAGTTCACTTTTAACTTTTTCGGTTTACGCGCCGTCCTTTTGGAGGGCTTACCCGCCTCTGGCGCAGATTGTCCAGGTTTGAGTTTACGTGTTTAGTTCCTGTATCGAAGTTCCCTGTCCAACGAGGCCTTGCATAACGAAATCGATCAGCATTTCCTTAAAGCGGAAAAGACTGTATTCTTTCAGACTGTAACGCTTGAGCGCCCAGCTATGCGTCATCATCGTCAAAAAGTTGGCGACCAGAAGAGGATCGTTTACGCGAAATACGCCCTTTTCGTTACCTTCTTTGAAAATTTTCATAAAATTGTCGATGAAGTAACTCTCCTGCTGAAAGATACCGATCAAATCCTGTTTTTTGAAATGCTTGGACTCGCGATAGGTGATCAGGACATATTCCTGGAAGTTATCTATGACCGTCAGGGTGGCTTCAATAGTTGCCTTGAGCTTCAGCAAAGGATCATCAAGGCCGCGCAGTGCTTTTTCCGCATTTTCTTTGAGGGTGGCAAAAAATTTCTGCGAAACCAGAAACAGGATATCCTCTTTGCTCTTGACGTAGTCATAAACCGAGCCGGTGCTGATGTTCGAAAGCCTGGCAATATCCCTGACGGTAGTGTTGTGATACCCGTTTTGAGCAAAGAGCTTCATGGCCGCCTCGGATATCTGCTGCTGCCGTCTTTCCAGCAACTCCTTGTTTTTAATTTTATTGCCAACTGGTAACGGCTTCGAAGCTTTAGCTGCTTTCGGCATAGATCCCTTCCACAAATATTCAATTTTCAATATTCAATTCCCCGCCTCCGACGGATCCGATTTCGGTTTGCGTGACAATGTGATCAGTTGTCGTAAAATAAACATTAAACCGAATGGTCGTTCATTATCACGGAACGACAAATACTGTCAAGTGAAATATCGATTGATCTGAAAAAACTATCTATAATTATTAGATAAAAATACAAATATAAATTTATATGGCTTATGTTTGATAACGTCCATTTTATTTCTTTGACGATTCAAAGAGGTGTTAATGAAGAAAAATGAATGGTTGTTCACAATTATGGTGTGCGGATGAACCGATAAGCGTACAACTGAAAAAATAGATCTACTTCTACCCTCCTGCAATCGGGGGGAAAAGAGAAACCTCGTCTCCCTCTTGCAACTGAGTGCTTAGCTTTCCAGGAAGATGGGAGTGATGGCGACCGTTGATTAAAATCCGTATATTCCGACCAGGCGCATTGGTCTGGGGATCGAAAATCATTTTCCTGAAATCCTCGCCATATTTTTCGGACAATTCGTAAAGCAGGTCATCGACGGTTAGAACATCCTTTTCAAAATCAATAGCCACCCGAGTGTCCATGACTTTTCTTAATGTAAGAAAGCCTCTGATGGTAATTTTCATTACACTCCCAGATTGGCTCTAAATTCTTCAAAATTGGCCCGATAGGCTGCCAGCTCTTCTGCTGACATTTCGTCCGGAAACTGCAGATCCACCTGGGTCAGTAAGTCCACAACCGTATTGGCATGCGGGGCTACCCCCAGAACACCTACCTTGCTGCCATGCTCCAGCTTTATCTTGCCCAGCATAAAATCCGTTATAAACTTACTTTGCTTGCGCAAGATCTTCTTCCACTCTTGGGGCGTTGCCGAAATTATATATTCTGCTTCTTTGAGCGCATCCTCTTCGGAGAAAAAGGCAATTTTGGTCAGTTCGCCTTTGTCGACAAACATTCCGAATATGATATCCTTATCAATTCCCCATGCGGACTCCGCCTTCACCCGGTAGCACATTTTAACGGATAATTTTTTAAGTTTTTCCCGAAATTCGGGATTCGATTGATAGCTTTTTCCGCTTTCTTCAAGCCATTGTGGTGTGCAATACTGATATGCTGCCATATGTGCCTCCTGAGTTTTTCTAGAACCCATCTCAAAAATGTCTTTTGAACCAAAATCCTATTTTTGAGATGGGTTCTGATTAGGTTTATCGTTATTCCCCGTATTCACCGGAGTGTTTGAGTTTCTCTACCGCCTCTTCGCGAAGAACTTTTTTAAACAGTTTCTCGGTTACCGTCATGGGCATTGTTTCCCTGAACTCAACGAATTTTGGCACTGCATAGGCTGCCAGCTCCTGGCGGCAAAAATCGCGAATTTCCTCCTCGGTGACCTTCCCCTGAAAGCCCTCCTTTAATTGAATCACCGCCATGACCCGTTCGCTTCCGGGCGTTTTGGGGTCCGGAACACCGATGGCCGCCGCCATGTGAACGGCCGGGTGTTTGTAAAGGACTTCATCGACCGTTGTGGTGTAGACCTTCATCCCGGATACATTGACCATGTCCTTGACTCTATCACTGAGGTGGAAATACCCGTCTTCGTCCATTGTGGCAATATCACCGGTGTGAAGCCAGCCGTCGTCAGTCAGGCCAGAACCGGGTTCCGGCCAATAGCCTTTCATAATTTGAGGACCTCTGACGACGACTTCACCCGGCTCTCCGAACGGCACTTCCTGCCCGGTATCCGGATCCACCAGTTTACACTCGGTGTCCGGCGATGGAATACCCATCCCACTTTTCTCTTTGGGCATGAAACCGGTAACTTTAGAAAACGGCGATATGTTGAAGTGCGTTAAGGGCGAAGTTTCCGTTAAACCGTATCCCTCCGATACAGGTGTGCCGATCTCTTTTTTAATGGCTTCGGCGATTTCCCTGGGCAGGGGGGCTGCACCGCAAATGGGAATCACATTCATCTTGCCTACTTTGGCCTGCACAATACGCATCAACTGGGTCGGCACCGTGGGAATCATGAAAGGTCGATATTTCTTGATGTACTCGACCAGGGTATCCGTGTCTCTCGGGTCCGGCATTAATATCACCCGCAGACCCAGACTGGCAGCCGCCTGGTGCGTATAAAGACCATAGGCATGAAAGAGCGGAACGGGTAAAAACACCGAAGCTTTTCCGGCAAGGCCTCGCAACATCGGTTTAAGCATCCAGGGAAACCCCTGCAATATGCAGCTGTAGCGGTTGAAGTGCGTCACCATAACCCCCTTGGGGAGGCCGGTCGCACCTCCGGTGAAGGCCAGTTCACACAGGTCTTCTTTGGGCTCAATTTCCACGGCAGCGGTCAGCGCTTCGTTCTCATCGATCAATTTTCGGAACTCATGGCTGCCCCTCGGCAGGCTGCATGATACTTCCTGGATGTCGTACCCCTCGGTTGAGGTGACGATGATATGTTCAATCTCACAGCGATCCTTTACTTCCAGAACTCGCTCCAGATGCTCTTGCCGGCAGATTACCACCCGGCTGCCGGAACTGCCCGCCTCGTGGACCAATCCGTCATCCGTCCGTAAAATACTGGTGGGCACCAATGCCGCGCCCGCCTTCATAATGGCCCAGTCGCTGATGATGAACTCGGGGCAATTCGGCAGGAAGACACATACCCGATCTCCCTTTTGCACGCCCAGCCCTTGCAGGGCCGTTGCCAGTTTGTCGGACAGAAGTTTCAGTTCCCGGTATTTTATTTTCCTGTCGAGATAAAGAATTGCCGTTTGGCCGGGGAATTTTTCAGCGGCATCGTCCAGGGCTTTGTAAACCGGCTCCTCCGGGTAAGGCGCCAGGCTGTGTTCAAGTTTATAGGGCCCCAGTTTATAACTTTTCAGCCAGGGTTTTTCGGCGTAGGTCATCTCTTTTCCCTCAAATAATCTTTTGTTGTGTCTCACAGGTAGTTTGCAACACAAAAATTGATTTTAGGTTTCAGGTGTCAGGGTACATAATTTAGGAATTGCGCCCCGGCGAAATATGCTTCGCATTTCACAGGGTAAAAATTTAGGAATTTAGGGATTGAAGGTATTCTGTCGATCTAATTTTTGAATATGTGAATTCCTCAATTCCTCAATCTCTAAATTCCTCAATTAATGCTTGCTGACACCTGAACACTGACACCTGAAACCTTAGACATGGTGTTGTTTAAAAACTCAACTGGACCTAAATCTACTCCCTCACTTTTGTAATTGGAAAGATGCATACCGGGTGTTTATCCCCATAAGTCGGCTTTCAAGTCTTGGAGATCTAACTCGGTCAATTTTTCGGGAGTGGGTTTGCCGCTTTCCTTATCCCAGCCGCGCATCTCATAATAGGCATCTTTGAGCATCTCTAAGGTATCTTTATCGATTACCATACCTTCGGCCGGTCCCTGCGGCAAGGGATCTTCCATCAGCCGCCCGGGAAGCGTGTCGTGTTCGCGCGTGATGCCTTCCCGGACGCAGTAGGCCCGCATGAGGTTATAAATGCGCTCGCCGCTTTTCCTGAAATCCGCCACCTTGAAATCCCATCCGGTGGCATGGGATATCAGCTGCACATAGTCCTCGGCCGGCAGCAGTATTCCCATAAACTTGCAGGCACCAATGCAGTCAAACATGGTCAGCGCATTTTCCAGATCGATGACGACTTTGGCCTCTTTAGGATTGGCCTCAAACGGATCCGCAATCGTGCTGTCCTCAACCAGCAGAAAGGGCGCGTCGATGAAGGTCGGCCCCTGGACATAGGCCGTAATGTGGTCGCCGCCGCGGTTGGCGGTGACATAACCGAGCCCGGTAATTTTTGCAGCCCGCGGATCATAGGCGGGCAGTTCGAGCCCCTTGACATGCATGGCAAAATGCTTCGAACCCTGACCGAGCTTTTGCGACATCGCCCGGGTACCTTCGGCCAGCAGATCACCGATGCCTTCCCGCTTGGCTATTTTATCGATCAGGCTGACCACCAGCGCGCCATCGCCGAAGTTAAGCGCCAGGCCGTCGGTTTGTTCCCTGGTCAGAATTCCTTTTTCATAACACTCCATGGCAAAGGCGATGGTTGAGCCAGCGGTGATGGTATCCAGGCCGTATTCATTGCAAAGATAATTGGCCATGGTAATCGCGTTCATATCCGCCACATTGCATTGCGCCCCCAAGGTGTTGGTGGTTTCGTATTCCGGTCCCTCACCCGAGCGACCCGCCCATCGGCTTTCCCGAATCTCGGTTCCCCGTCCGCAAGAAATAGGGCAGGCAAAACAGTTCACCCCTTTTACAAAAACCTTATCGGTCAATGCCTGGGCGCTGACTTCTTCGATCTGCTCAAAAACGCCCTGCTGCCAGTTGCGGGTCGGATATCCGCCACGGGCATTCACCATATCAGAGACCATATTGGTACCGAAGGCTTCAAAGCCCACTTTCAGCATGGATTCATCCAACAAATCGAACTGTTTTTTTGCAACTTCCTTGAAGGTGTCCGGGTTTGCCAGTTTGATGGGTACCTTACCGCCACAGGCAACGGCTTTTACATTTTTGGCCCCCATTACGGCGCCCAGGCCGCATCGGCCCGCGGCCCGGTGTTTGTTGTTCATAATCGCGGCATAACGCACGCGGTTTTCGCCGCCGGGCCCGATAGAGGCGATCGTTAATTTTTGCTCGGTCTCCTGTTGAATTTTGTCCTCGGTCTCCGGTACGGTCTTGCCCCACAGTTCGCCGGCATCACGCAATTCGGCCTGGCCATCGATAACCTTCAGATATACAGGTTTCTGGGAAGTGCCTTCAAAAATAATGCCGTCAAAACCGCTGCGTTTCAACGCCGGCCCGAAGCTACCGCCGGAGTTGGCATGACCCCAGATTCCGGTTAAGGGAGATTTGGCAACCACTGAATACCGCGCGGCACTGGCGGAAATTGTTCCGGTAAGGGGCCCGGTCATAAATATCAATTTGTTTTCAGACCCCAGGGGGTCTGCACCCGCCGGCACTTCATCATATAAATAGCGAGTTGCCAGACCGGAGCCACCGATAAATTTTTGAGCCCAATCTTCCCGCAAGTCTTCTTCGTCGATTTTACCTTGCGACAAGTTAATCCTTAAAATTTTCCCCATATATCCATTGGCCATGGCTGCTCCTCCTTTTTAAGGTTTTGTTATTCAGTTACTCTGCTGCCTTACGAGCCGGGTAATGTTGAACCTGAGGCTCTCAACCATTTTCCACCCCCATTACATGATGACGCTGCCCATGTTCTATGACTATTTATTAGATGCAATTTTGAAACAGCTTCTACATAATCTATCTACCTGTAGGCATTATAATCTACGCCACGCTGGCGTGCACGTTCCTCAAACCAGGCCTCTTCGTCTTTTACCGGATAGACGAGTTCCTCAGGTTTTTTATGAATAAGCTGGATGGCTTCAGATGGGCAGCTTGATACACAAAGACCGCAGCCAATGCATTTTTCTTTAATTATTTTATAAGCCTCTTCACCTTCCTCTATGGCATTTACCTGGCAGCGCTCTTCAGCGCAGGTTCCGCAAGCATCACAAATGTCTGGGTCAATTTGAGCATAATAATGAGAATTCACAACGTTGGGTATACCCATGTTAGCTGCGCGCAGAAGACCGCAGCAACACCCACAGCAATTGCAAATGTAACCATGACCGCTTTCCAAGTTACTGGTCATATGCACCAAACCGGCTTCCTCGGCTTTGCGCAGCACTTCATACGCCTCTTCCCTGGATATAACACGGCCACCCCAGGGATGATTATCGTAGAATCCCGGCTCCGGGTCCATTCCCATGCAGACTTCCGTCGGCTTTTCGCATGGATTATCCAGCAGTCCCTGATTTTTTTTACAGATGCATTCGGTTACCATAAATGACTTGGCATTTTCGATTAGATTCGATACCTGCTGGTATGGCAGTGCTTCTTGCTTTACGGGAATTTCTTTTTCGATGGGGATTACCTGCATAAGTTGAGGTCCAAAACTTACAAATTGAGCACCCCAGTGCATAGAGTATTCTTCACACATTTTTGCAAATTCTTTGTCCATTCTGTGATTTTGAAACTCATAGATTCCTAAAATCCATGGCATCATTTTGAATTTCTTAATCTCTTCTAGGTTGGATGCATCAATCTCACCTCGTTCCCACATCGAAATTAATTTTTGCTCTAACCCATCTATTGGACGTCCTGTTCGGTTTGCAATCTGTTCCGCGGTCTCAGGGGTTAATCGTAAATCGCAGAATAGGTCAGCTTCTTCCGGAGTGAATACCTTTTTTAAGATTTTAATTTCGATTCCGCTATCGGTCGCAGGGAAACCATTGGGTAGCGTATCAAGGATTTTGGCCAGCTTATGATATATTTCGTCACTCATAATTCAACGCCTCCTTTCTCGATTTAGCCCAAAGAAATTGCTTTCTATGAAAATCTGCCTTTTTTAGCAGAAACCAGAACTGTGTGAGCAGATAGATTTAAATTGTGCGATACAGTGTGAAAAAAGAGTACAAGTAAAAGTTGGACGGTACTGGACAAATTCAATGTAAGATTGAGCTTTGAAGTCTGCAATTGTTGGTGTTTTTTAGTTTGTAAACGTTTTCGTGTCAAGAAAAATACATGTGCTGGCTTATCAAGCTAATGGGGCTCGATGATGACGTCCTTCCAGAACCACCCCATCGTCGCAGATGTGGGATGCTTTTTCACCCATGGCTTTATCAGCAAGTGCTGTCGTACATAGTTCAGAGGCACAACGGCAGCTTCTTCCACCAGGATCTTGTCGGCCCGTTTGTATAGATTCATCCTCTCTTCCTGGACCATAGATCGACTAGCTTCTTCTACAAACTTAGCGTAAGTTTCGTTCCCCCACCCACGCAGCCACATGGCAAGACCGACCCTCAGGAAGTTGTCAGGGTCAGGATAGTCGGCTACCCATCGAACGAGAGATATGGATGGTAGTTCCCTGCATACCCTTTCGACAAACGCTCCGTACTCCATTTGCTGCCACGTGATTTCCACCCCCAGATTCTCCTGCCATTGTGCCCGCAGGTGTTTACTCAAAGGCTCGCGTTCGTGGGGCGTCAGCGCTTCTACAACGGAGAAGCCTCGACCACCTGGATAGCCTGCCTCCGCCATGAGCCGGCGGGCCCGCTGGGGATCGTAGGGCAGACCGACCCCCATTGAGTGTCCCGGCATCCCCGGCGGTATGAACCCGCCAGTGGCCGGGAAAACATATCCTCTCCAAATCACATCTCCCAGGATTTGTCGGTCTGTGGCGAGAACTAAGGCTTGACGCACCCGAACATCATCGAAGGGTGGCCGGCTCATGTCAAACGCCACGAAGATTGTTGCTAGACATGGTGGAGAGAGATACTCTCCAGCATGCCGCTGCCGGGCACGGTCCATCTCCAGCGGTGGAAGGAGCCTCAAGTCCAAAACGTCCAGGCTGCCATCCTCATACATTTTCAGGGCAGCAGCCCCTTTCAATGGCAACAGGTCTATCTGCTGCACATTCCCTGTGAACCGGCCACCGTACTCCGGATTGCGTACAAAGACCATAGAATGTCCTCTCTGCCAGGACTTCAGTATGAACGGACCGTTGCTGATAATATTGTCCACCGCAGTCCAGGACTCGCCATACCTCTCCACTAGATGTCGGGGAACAGGGCCAGTTGCAGGGTAGGCCAGCAATTGGAGGAAATAGCTCGTCGGCTCTTCCAACTCCACGACCAGAGTGTGCTCGTCCAGAGCCTGCACCCCCACATAGCCTGGATCTGATACGTTACCCTGATGAAAGTCCTTGGCACCCTTGATATCGTAAAGCATGCCGGCAACAGGCGACCCACTAGCCGGATTCAGCACTCGCCTCCAGGCGCAGGCAAAATCCTCGGCCGTAACCGGGGTGCCATCGCTCCAGCGTGCGTTCTCCCGCAGGTAGAAGACATACTTTCGTCCACCTTCAGAGACCTCCCAGGTTTGGGCCACATCAGGCACGACGTCCATCTCCGGGCTCAACTCCACTAACATGCCGAAGAGCTGGGACATTACAACGATCGAATAAACATCCAGAACTATCGTCGGAAGTAGGGTCTGCGGTTCGTCCCAGAACACTCTGAGAGCATGGGGTGCCGATGGTAGCGAGACGGCTGGTTCCAGCTCTCCGGCCCGTTGCCACAGGATGAGGCCTTCCTCATAGGCTTGGTGCGCTCGGCGGAAGTCGAAGGCGCTGTGATAGGTCAACCCCAGCTTCATCAGCGCCCGCGCCGCTTGTTCGTGCTCTCCCTGCTTCTTCAGGAACGCCAGCGACCGCTGATAGCAGTCAATGGCTTCCTGGTGGGCATATAGTCCGCGTGCCCGGTCCCCCGCCTGACTCAAATAATCAACAGCCTTGTCCGTATTGGCACTATGTAAATAGTGGTAGGCCAGCAGCTCATAGTGTTCTTCCAGACGGTCCGGGTAGAGGGCTTCTATGGCTTTTCCTATCTTTTCATGAATTTCCTTTTTCTTTTTGAGGAGTATGCCGTTATAGGCGACCTCTTGCGTAAGCGTATGCTTGAAGATATAGGTCGATTGGGGATAGATTCCTCTCTCATAGAGAAGCTCTGAATCCTTTAAACCTGAAAGATGTGACAGCAGTTTCTGTTCTGTGAGGCCTGTCAACCTCTTGATTAAATCGTAGCTGGACTCCCTCCCAACCACTGAGATGGTCTGAAGCAGGTCCTTCGTCCCCTCGGGCAGTGAATCAACCCGGGCCATGATGACATCCTGAATCGTGGTGGGGATGGTAACCTCTTGAAGATTTTTTGTGATACGATATCTGTTGTCCTCCCTCTCAATGATCTTTAGATCTTTAAGGGACTTTATTAACTCCTCGATAAAAAAGGGAACCCCTTCTGTCTTTTCAAGGATGAACTCCTCAAGCTCCTTATCAAGCTCCTCGGTGCCCAGGAGATGAGAGACCATCACGAGGCTCTCCCGGTTGGAAAGCCGGTTCAAAGTTACCTGACTGTGAAAGGACCTAGCGCCCCAGGTGTGCACAAACTCTGGACGGTAGGTAAATATCAATAAGACCCGTGCCCCCGGTATGTTCTCCATCAGATGTTTCAAGTGATCTTCTGAGCTTTTATCAATCCAATGGAGATCCTCATAGGCCATGATCAGGGGTCGAATCTCCGAGCCTTTAAGGACGATTCGCCTCAATGCTTCAATGATCCGGTCTTTCTTCGCCTCAGGATTCATGAGAGTCTGATCGATACCACTGTCCTTGACGGATAGGAGTTCTAATAAATATGGAAGCGTAGAAGCCTCATCTAACCCTAATATTCTCAGCCCCTTTTTGACCTTTCCCCTAATCTCCGTATCCCCATCAGACTCACGCACATCAAAATTTGCCTTCAAGATGTCTATGATTGGATGGTAAGCAATCGCCCGGCTGTAAGAAAGGCACCTGCCCTCTAAAAACATCACATCTGCGCTAGTGACAGCTTTTCTGAACTCATATAATAGCCTGGATTTACCCACACCAGCTTCGCAAATGATAGAGAATGTCTGCCCCCGGCCTGCTTTGGCTCGTTCAAAACCGTCCAGCAAAAGCTCAAGCTCTCGTTGCCTTCCCACAAAAGGCGTAAGACCTCGCTCGGCACTAACGTCAAACCTCGTCCTTCTGGTGCTGGAAGCGATTACTCGGTAGATATTGACCGGTTGCTCCTTGCCTTTAACTTGCTTTTGCCCTAAGGCTTCAAACCGAAACAAGCCTTCAGTGAGTTTGAATGCCTCC
Organism: Desulfobacterales bacterium; assembly: GCA_050116155.1. Taxonomy (GTDB): domain Bacteria; phylum Desulfobacterota; class Desulfobacteria; order Desulfobacterales; family JAHEIW01. The sequence goes on along the minus strand of JASFPE010000025.1, from coordinate 1,018 downwards.
TCCGTTACATAGGTAGCTCCTGGCGCTGCCAGGCTTTCCACCCTGGAAGCCAGATTTACAGTATCTCCAACTGCCTTGAACTCAACCCGCAGGTCGTTACCCACGGTACCCACCACCACCGGTCCGTTATGGATGCCGATTCGCATTTTAACAGGTGGGACATTCTTTATTTCTCGCGTCAATTGGTCACTGAAATTTGCCATTTCCCGGTGAATCGCAAGGCTGGATCGAATCGCTCGTTGAGATGCGTCCTCCAAAGCAATGGGAGCCCCAAAAAGCGCCATAATTCCATCACCGGTCATCTCGTTGACCGTGCCTTCGTAGTCGTGGACTTTGTGAATCAGAATTTCGTAAACCTGATCCATGATCGAATAGGCGTCTTCGATACCCAGCAATTCCGACAGCGGAGTAAAGCCCTCCATGTCGCAGAACATCACCGTAACTTGCTTGCGCTCGCCTTCTATACGGTCCCTTTGAGACAGGATTTTTTCCGTAAGACCTTTAGGAAGGTATTTTTGAATTTTGGTTAGTTTTTCATCAAATGAGAAGTCTTTAGGGGCTTTTTCAATAGGTAAGCTCAGCTTAGATCCGCATTCATCGCAAAATTTGCTACCAACTCGGTTGGTAGCCCCACACTCAGGGCAGGTAAGTTCAAATTTGTAACCACACTCATTGCAAAAATTAGCCCCTTCACGATTCTCAAACTGACACCTCGGGCATTTCATTTTTATGCCCTCCTTTTAATATTTGAACAGTTTGAATTGGAGTGAAGGAACTCTCATTAGTTATGCAGAAAATACTTTAATTAGATATCAATGTCAATTATTTGGATACTCAATATCTTGTGGTTAAGTTTAGGAAGAGATTTTTGAAAATTCAGGCTTCAATTGTAGCCTTTACGATTGATGATTTCACAATGACAAAAACATTCTTTAGACGGTGGAATTTTGCATCTGAGATATAAAAACACTATCCCAATGATCAATAGAAACAGCAGGGTAGTAGTACGTTGGAGATA
>JASFPE010000024.1:0-22121 GCA_050116155.1 Desulfobacterales bacterium | reverse complement strand
CGGGTTAAAATTTACAATTTGCTTTTTACGATACCTGAATTTTGTAACAAAATTCAGGTAATAACTCGATCGGAGTAAAAAATGAGGAAAATGATTGTATTGGTGTTGTGGGCTTCTCTATCGTTGATTCCACAACCCATAAATGCCCAAAACAATCCGGTGAAGTTTTCTGATATCCTGCCGCAACTTGAAGATATTTTGTCGAATTTGTCAAGCAACATCGACCAGTTTGAAAATATTTTAAACACCATGGACACATCGGGCAAGGCCAATCAAAACTATACCCAGCAAAAAAACATTTTTCTGTCTTCGGTGCTGGCCGTATCAACGATAGCTGCTATCTGTGAATACGAAAACGATTTAATGGCCCTCTTCATCGATCTGCGGGAGAAAAATCGTAGAAAGTTTTATGATGTCCGAATTGAGAGCCTGGAAATAGCCGTGCGACAAATCAACACCATGCACAAGCAGATTCAGATTAACTATACTATTTTACCTCCAAATTTCTTCGAAGCACCGCTTGTCAGAAAAGAGCGATTAGCGATCCAGTCCACCGTCGACCTGTTGAATCAAATGACTGAGCTGTTGAAATCAGTGAACCGCAAACAGTTATCTTGAAATGATGGCGCTGATACAGAAAGGAGGGTAAAACCCATGCCACGCGTTATCAAGAAAACCTCTAAAAAGGCAGGACTTTCCCCGGGAACGCTCGTTCACATCGGTGAAAAAAAAGCAGAAACGGCGAAGTTCTCTCTCATAAACTATGACCCGGGACAGCTCCAGGAAAAGGAATTAGCAACCATTGACGAATCATTTCCCTATAAAGATACGCCGTCGGTCACCTGGATCAACGTCGACGGACTGCATGAAATCGATATTATTGAAAAAATAGGCCATCATTTTAATATTCACCCATTGACCCTGGAAGACATTGTAAATACCGGACAGCGTCCCAAAGCCGAGGACTATGATGATTACATATTTATCGTTTTTAAGATGCTTTTTTATGACGATGTCGACACTCATATTACATCCGAGCAGGTAAGCCTCATTTTGGGACCACATTATTTAATTTCGTTTCAGGAGAAAGAAGGCGATGTCTTCAACTTCGTCCGAGAGCGAATCCGCAAATCGAAAGGCCGCATACGCAAATCAGGGACCGATTATTTGACATATGCGCTCATTGACGCGACGGTGGATCACTATTTTTTCATACTCGAGAAAGTGGGTGAAAAATTGGAGCAGATCGAGGAAGAATTGCTGGAGAGCCCAAAACCCCAAACTTTGCAGAGCATTCACAGCTTAAAAAGGGAAATGATCTATTTTCGCAAACAGGTATGGCCCATCCGAGAATTACTCAATCACCTGATGCATGAAGAGTCCCCGCTAGTTCGGGAATCCAGCCATATCTTTTTCAGAGACATATATGATCATACGATCCAGGTTGTTGACACCATCGAATCCATGCGGGATGTTCTCACCGGAATGCTGGACCTTTATTTGTCTACGCTGAGCAACAAAATGAACGAGGTCATGAAGGTGTTGACGATCATGGCCACCATTTTCATTCCCTTAACGTTTATTGCCGGAATTTACGGAATGAATTTCAAATTTATGCCGGAGCTCGAGTGGAAATGGTCGTATCCTATTCTATGGGGGGTATTGGTTGCGGTTTTTGTCTTTATGCTATTTTGGTTTAAACGCAAGCGCTGGCTTTAAAAAGCAACCGGACGTTTAAATGGAAATAACCCGTAAAATACTCAAGGGAGGAGAACGATGGAGACCTGGGCTAATTTTTTAGACCAAATGAATTCATTACTCGGGCAATCCGGGCAGGGAAACGGTCTGTGGCGGCTGGTCGTCTCTTTAGCTATGGTGGTTGTTGGCCTGGTTGTGCTGGAGGTGATATTTCGAGTTGCCCACAGACGCATTCAGGCATTTATGGAGAAAAAGGGCCGGAGTCCCGACGTCTGGAAAATTATGGCCTTTCTGCCACCGTTGAGGTTGGCAGCAATGGCGTTGCTGTTGCGGCTCATTGAACCGGTTCTGGGTGCCTCACAACATCTCGTCAACATACTGCATGGTATCGAAGCTTTACTGCTTATTCTGGCAGCCATTTTTGTTATTTATGTATTGGTCGACTGGCTCGATCGGCTGCGCCTGGCTTTGCCGATGAATTTACAAGATCAATTTCCTGAACACGCCCTGGCAAAATTAAAAAGCTTTCTAAGAGTGTCCACGCTGGTGTTAGCCCTGGCAGTTTTTATTTACAGCATGCGGAATTTTTTCCCGCAGTGGATTTTGCAGTATCCCGTGTGGCGATACCTGCTGCTGGTGGCGGTCATTGTGATCATCTATATGGCGATTCGCCAGGTTGGTGGTTTTCTCACCAACATGATTCTGGTGTTGAAAAGTTCGGAAGAAAACCTACGGCTGAGGATGGTGCTTGAGGCGGCCGTGTGGCCGATTCGGCTATTGCTGATTACCCTGGCTATTTACGTGGCACGGGAGTTTTTGTATTTGTCGGCTACCGCCCAACAAATTGCCAATACCATCATCAATGTGCTCGGCACGCTGGCAGTGATATTATTCTTTTACCGCCTGATTGAGTTGCTGGTATTCGAACTCGCAAAATTTGCCGAACGGGAAGACAATCTTTTTGACAGATCTTTCGTACAGATGATGCGAATGATCGCCCGTATTGTCGTCATTGTTATTGGCGCCATTTATCTGCTGCAGGTCATCTCCGGCAAACCTTTGAGCGCTCTGCTGGCCGGCCTGGGCATTGGTGGTTTGGCGCTGGCCCTGGCCGCCCAGGATACGTTGAAGAATTTTTTCGGCAGCATTATGATCATGCTGGACAAACCCTTTGTCGTCGGTCAACGCGTAACGACAGGGAACATTGACGGCACCGTGGAAGATATCGGTTTTCGTTCCACCCGCGTGCGCACCCTTACCGGCCATCTGGTGACGATACCCAATGAAAAATTGGCCACCGATAGCGTTGAAAATATCGGCCGCCGGCCCTCCATTCGACGTTTAACCAATATCACCATTACCTATGACACACCGCCGGAAAAGGTTGAAAAAGCCGTCAGCATTATTCGCGAGATTCTAGACAATCACGAAGGCATGGATCCGGATTTTCCGCCCTGGGTGTATTTTAACGAATTCAATGATACTTCTTTGAATATTTTAATGATTTACTGGTACTTTCCGCCCGATTACAAGGCCTATTTAAACTTCACCGAACGGGTGAATTTAGAGATGATGCGCAGATTTGAAGCAGAAGGCATTGAATTTGCCTTCCCGACGACCACAACCTATCTGGCGCATGATCCTCGCAGACCCCTGCACATCAGCATTTCGGATGACACCACCTTGATCGAGAAAAATGAATGATGAGATTCGTCTGAAAAACGATGATTGTGCAACCGGTGAAATCGTATTAATGGAGGCCGGCAAACTCGAATTCATATGAGTCCCGAAATATCTTTATCAACGAAACGCAACTTGTTCTGGCTGAAAAAAGGACCTCTCTTGCCGCACTGCGAACAGGAATTTCATTCTTCTGGCCGCTTTCGGTGGCGAGTCTGCCGCTTGTCACTTCGAGTCTTTTTTCTATTCTGTCTTTGTATCTCCTTAATAAAAGTTTATTCCGGCTTGAATACCGCAGAATAATAATGATATAGATTTTCTTCGTGCGAATGGAGGTGGAATTGAAGAAACGATTGATTTTGATTGGTTTCTTGGCGCTCCTCTTAGGGGTTGGCGGTTTGGTCTACTGGGGTCAGCGCAAAGAGAGCCTGACCGAACTTTATTATTCCGGCACCATCGAAGCGACCCAGGCCAATCTGGCTTTTCAAGTGAGCGGCCGGGTGAGCGACGTTTTTTTTGACGAGGGACAGGTGGTCGAAAAGAAACAGCTTCTTGCTAAACTAGAACAAGAAGAATTTAATGCGCGGAGGAACCAGGCCCAGTCTGATTTGCTGCGATTCCAGGAGGGTCTAAAGCAGCTGGAAACCCTTTTAGAGCTCAATCGCAAGGTGCTTCCGGCCGAAGTTGAAAAAGTAGAGGCCTTGGTACAGGCCTTGCAATCCCAACTGGCCGAACTGGAAGCCGGCTATCGGATTCAGGAGGTGGAGCAGGCGCGTTATGCTTATGAACAGGCACGGTTCGCTATGGAGGAAGCGCGCAAGGACAAAACCAGATTTGACAGGCTTTTTGAACGAAAAATTATTGCCGAAAAGGATAAGGATGTCACGGATCTGAGATATGAAACCGCCTTGAAGGAATATGGGCGTGCCAAGCAGGCCCTGGAACTCCTAAAAGAAGGTTATCGAAAAGAATCTATCCAAACCGCAAAGTCTAAACTGGCAGAAGGCCGGGCCGCGCTCAAGCAGGCCAGGCAGAATTTGAAAAAAATCGAAGCCACCGAAAGCGAAGTCGAAGCTGCAAAAGCGCAGGTTCTTTCAGCGAAAGCGGCGCTCGAGCTGGCTGAGATCCAGTTGCAACATTCCGAATTAAGAGCGCCGTTTAAAGGAATTATCGTCAGTCGCAATGTGGAACCCGGCGAGGTTGTCTCGCCCGGCCAGGAAGTCATCTCGTTGGCCGATTTGTCAAAAGTGGATCTGAAGGTTTTCGTGCCTGAAACTGAAATCGGAATGATTAAACCGGGTCAAGCGGTGGAAGTCAAAATCGACACCTTTCCCGCCAAGATCTATACCGGGAATGTATCTTTTATTTCCCCGGAAGGCGAGTTCACCCCTAAAATTATTCAAACCCACAAGGAACGGGTGAAACTCGTCTACCTGGTCAAAATTAAGATACTTAATCCGAATCTTGAACTCAAACCAGGGATGCCCGCCGATGCCTGGTTTAAGTAATCAGACAATTGCCGGCCCTTCCGGTAAAGGTGATAATCTGTCACTGATTGAAGTGCACAAGGTATCCAAGAGATTTGGATTTTTAACGGCTGTGACCGATGTTACGTTTACGATTAAAGCGGGAAATATCTGCGGGCTGGTGGGATCAGACGGCGCCGGCAAAACCACTTTGCTGAGAATGATTGCCACCATGATCCGTCCGACAGGGGGGTCTATTTTTGTGGACGGTATGGATGTCGTTGCCCAAAGATCCGGCGTCAAGGAAGTCCTCGGCTATATGCCGCAACGGTTCGGTCTGTATCAGGATTTGACCGTCACCGAAAACCTTGATTTTTTCATGGACATTTACGGCATCACCGGATTCGAGCGCACCAGGCGACGGGACACTTACCTCGGCTTTTCGAATCTGCTGCCGTTTTTAGATCGCAAGGCCGGCGATCTATCCGGTGGAATGAAACAAAAACTGGGATTGGCCTGTGTGCTGGTGCACCAGCCCAGGGTACTGATTCTTGATGAACCGACCAACGGGGTGGATCCGGTATCCCGCCAGGAATTTTGGGACATTTTGGCTGAAATGAAGCGAGACGGGATGACCATCCTCGTTTCCACAGCCTACCTGGATGAAGGTGAAAAATGCGACCGGCTGATCCTGATGCACAACTCCCGGGTTCTTGACGTAGCAACGCCCCGGGAGATCAAGGCTGACTTTTCCGATCTTGAAGAAGCCATGATACACCGCATCCAGGCAACGGATGCTGCCGTGGTTGAGGACAATTTTGGATCCTGAAGCGGTAAATGTTTTAGACCTGGAAAAACGATTCGGCCAATTTGTGGCCGTTGATCGTATTTCTTTTTCCGTGCGCACCGGAGAAATCTTCGGATTTTTAGGTCCCAACGGGGCCGGTAAATCCACCACCATCCGCATGCTCTGCGGGATTATCTCCCCCAGCGCCGGTCGTGGCCATGTTGCCGGTTATGATATTTTCACCCGGGCTGAAGCGATCAAACAGACTATCGGTTACATGTCCCAGCGGTTTTCTTTATACCTGGACATGACCCCCTTTGAAAACATCCGGTTTTACCTGGGTATTTACGATGTTCCCTTACGTTTTTGGGAGGAGCGCACGGAAGAAGTCTTAAAGATCACCCGCCTGACCCACGTGCGAGACCGCCTGACCCGTGACCTGCCACCGGGGTGGCGCCAGCGTCTGGCTTTAGGCTGCGCACTTTTACACCAGCCCAAATTATTGTTTCTGGATGAACCCACCTCCGGTGTGGATCCGATTACCCGTCGACATTTTTGGGAATTTATCAAGCAACTCACCACGCAAGGCGTCACCGTGTTTGTGACCACCCATTATATGGATGAGGCCCAGCATTGCGACCGGGTGGTCATGATCAATGCGGGCAAAATTGTTGCCAGCGGTTCTCCGGATGACATCGTTCGCGACGCATTGCCGAACCGGCCGCAAGCGGATTTAAACGATGCCTTTGTCAAGTTGATGGCCCGGAGAATGCCATGAAGCTCAAAAACATTCAGGCCATCGCCCGCAAAGAATATTTCCACCTTATCCGGGATTTCCGCAGTCTGTATCTGGCGTTTGTTATTCCGCTGCTTTTAATTTTACTCTTCGGATACGCTTTGAGCCTGGATGTGGACCATATAAAGACCGTCGTCGTTGATCATGATCAAACCCGGGAGAGTCGTGATTTTATCCGCAAGCTGGATGCCTCCGTCTATTTTCACGTCATCGGGTATCTGCCGGATACGACCGCTGTGGTGAGCCATATCGACCAAAACCTGGCCATTCTCGGAATCGTGATTCCGCCCGGATGGACGGAAGAACTCAAAGCAGACCGCAAAAGCCCGCTGCAGGTGATTATTGACGGCAGCGACCCGAATTTCGCCGGCAGCGCCCGTGCATTCATCAGCGCCTACATTTCACAGGCCAATCAGAAAGAGCTGATCAGATTTCTCAACCGTCAGGGGCGGGTTAAAATAAAGCCCCCGGTGGAGGGCCGCATCCGGGTTTGGTTTAATGAGGATCTGGAAAGCCGCAACTTTATCGTACCCGGGATTATCGCGCTGATTATCATGATCGTCGGTGCCTTGCTGACCTCTCTGGTGATCGCCCGGGAATATGAAAACGGGACCATGGAAACCATCCGATCGCTGCCCGTGCAATCCGCTGAATTTTTGCTGGGTAAGGCCATCCCGTATTTCTTGATCGCGCTGGTCGACGTGCTGGTGGCAATTTTAATGGGACAGCTGCTGTTCAACGTGGTCATGAAATCCAGCTTCTGGCTGATGATCATGGCCTCCTGCGTATATCTGGGGGTGGCCCTGTGTGTCGGGCTGCTGATTTCCACCCTGACCAAATCCCAATTGGTCGCCAACCAGATGGCCATCCTGGTGACCTATCTACCGTCTCTTTTGCTTTCCAACTTTGTTTTTCCCCGGGAGAACATGCCCGCTCTTTTGAAAATGATCACCTATATCATTCCGGCCACATATTACATCGACATCCTGAACGGACTCTATTTGCGCAATGTGTCGCTGTCTTATCTCTGGCCCAGCTTTCTGGTTCTTTTTCTGATGTTTTTCTTACTAAGCACCCTCAATATTCTCATTTTAAAAAAGGAGGGCCTGTGAGATGAGCTGGCTGAGAATCCGCGAACTGGTTAGAAAAGAGTTTATCCAGCTCTTTAGAGACAAGAAAAACAGACCGCTTTTGGTGATTGCGCCTCTGGTGCAGCTGATTGTTTTTGGCTACGTGGTGACCACCGATGTGCGGGACATCCGGGTGGGGCTCATCGATCAATCCCGCACGCCCGAAAGCCGTCGGCTGATCGATGCCATCGACGGCAACAAAACGTTCCGGATTACCCATTATCTGAATCGTTCCGCAGACCTTGACCGTCTGTTGCTCAAGCGCAGGATCGATCTGGGCATTCACATTCCGCCGGATTTCAGCACCCGAATTCGAAAAGGGGATACCGCCGCGCTTCAGATTCTAGCCGACGGCAGCATGAGCAATATGGCATCCATCCGGATTTCTTATACGATATCGCTGCTGGAACGTTTCAACAGCCAATTGATCCGCGAACTCTATCCGCATCGAATCGATTACGGGGAAATCGACGGCCGCATCCGCACCTGGTATAATCCAAACCTTGACAGTCAGTATTTTTATGTGCCGGGTATCGTCGCCTTTCTGGTGATGTTGCTTTCTTTGCTGTTTACTTCCATGGCGATTGTACGCGAAAAGGAAGCCGGCACCATGGAACAATTGATCGTCACGCCGTTAAAACCCTTTGAGCTGATCCTGGGTAAAACCATCCCGTTTATTATTATTTCCCAGGCCCAGATGATTCTGGTGATCGCCTTTGCCATATTGTGGTTTAAAATTCCGATGGTCGGCAATGCATTTTTGTTGCTCGGTGCCACCTTTATTTTCCTGATCTCCACCCTCGGCATCGGACTGTTTATATCCACGGTTTCCAAAACCCAGCAGCAGGCCATGATGACGAATTTTTTTTTCATTCTGCCTTTTTTTATGTTAAGCGGTTTTGTATTTCCGATTGCCAACATGCCGACCGTGGTTCAATGGTTTACGTATTTAAATCCGTTGCAGTACTTTCTGGTGATCATCAGGGGAATTTTTCTCAAAGGAACCGGACTGAACGCGCTGTGGCCTCAGTTTTTAGGTTTGGCGATTTTAGGCGGGATTGTCTTTCCGGCGGCGGTCAATCGTTTTCGGAAAAGACTGGATTAACTATGATTATCATTGTTCTCCCTCTTGTCGCTGCGATATCGGGGCGCCAAACCTCATTACTGTTTTAGTGGATTGAAAAACAGAGACTGGGCTTCTGCGCTGGACGGGTGGATTGACACGTTATTATCTTTGCAGTATTTTCGGACTGACTTGGGATGCCATGAAGAAACAAAGCATATCCGAAAATGTATCCTAGGAGGTTGGTGCATGCATGAACTCATCTTATGGAAAAAACAAGAAATAGATAAATTAAGACAGGATCTGGATCAACTTTTTAGACGGTTTCGCGATGAGTTTGGGGTTCCCCGTTCGTTATTTAAGGTGGCAGAATCCGTTTCGATCGATTTGTCGGAAACCGATACCACGCTGGTGTTGCGGGCCGAACTCCCGGATATTCGCCCCGAGGACATCGACATCTCCGTGACTGAAGATCGACTGACCCTCAATGCCAAGATCAAAGAGGACGTCGTTGAAGAAAGAGAGGGCTATCAGCGCGTTGCAAGGAGCTCCCGGTCGTTTGCGCGCAGCATAAAGCTTCCCTGTCGCATAGAGACTGAAGCTGTTCAGGCGAGCTATGAGGGTAATATGCTGAAAATTACCCTGCCGAAATGCAAGGCCAAGAAAGGGCGCGGTATCAAGATTCAGATTAAGTGAAGGAGGTCGCAATGTCACAACCAACAATCGATGCGAAAGTCCCGGTGGAGAAGCTTAGATGGCGACTGGATCCGGCCACCTTGTCGTTTGAAACCACCCAGGACCTCCAGCCACTCAAAGAGATTATCGGCCAAAATAGAGGGGTTGATGCCTTTCGTTTCGGGATCGATATCGATAAACCGGGCTATAATGTGTTTGTCACGGGCACAGCCGGTACAGGCAGGATGGCCACCGTCAAAAAATTGCTGGAAGAGATGTCTAAAAGAGATCAGGTACCGGACGATCTTTGCTACGTAAATTGTTTTAAGAATCCGGAATCTCCTATTTTACTTCGGCTGCCGGGCGGAACGGGGGCTGCTTTCAAAAAAGACATCAAAAGCTTCGTCGATACACTTAAAAAAGAAATTCCCAAGCTTTTCGAAAGCCAGGAATACATCAACATGAAGAAGAAGATCATGGAGACTTATGAGCAGCAGGCTAAAAATTTTTTTAAGTCTCTGGATCAGAAAGTTCAAAAAGAGGGATTCACCATCGTGGATGTTCAGATGGGTATGCTGAAACGGCCTGAGGTGATGCCATTAATTGAAGAAAAGCCGGTACCTATCGAAGAGCTCGAAGCCATGGTGGAAAAAGGAGAGTTTTCGAAGGAAGAATACAAACAATTAAAAGAAAAACAAGCAGCGCTGCGAGACCAAATCGGACAAATCTTTCTGGAGATCAGAGATCTTCAGAAAAATGTGGATCAAAAAATGGAAAAAATGGACCGGGCAACGTTTTTAAAGACAGCCTCCGAACTGATTGCCCCGGTCAATGACAGGCACAGAAACGAAAAGGTGGAACAATGTTTAGAAGATATGCTTGAAGATATGGCCGATAATTTAAAAATTTTTAGCCCGCAACCCCCACCGCAGATTCCGGGTCTTTCCCTGCCGATGCCTGAAATTGATGCGTTTCAACCTTACGAAGTCAATCTTTTGGTGGATAACAGTCAGCGCAAGCGCCCTCCGGTGATCATAGAGGAATACCCGACCTACCGGAATATTTTCGGAGGCATTGAACGCATTGTGGATCGCGGTGGTGTCTGGCGCACAGACTTCTCAAAGATAAAAGCCGGATCTTTGGTGAAAGGCAATGGTGGGTATCTGGTCTTTAACCTGCGGGATGCTGTCATCGAACCCGGTGTCTGGCAAGCGTTAAAAAGGGCCTTGAAAAGTAAAAAGCTCGAAATTCAGACATTTGATCCGTTTTATTTTTTCACCACAACCGGTCTGAAGCCCGAACCCATTGAATTGAATGTCAAAGTTGTCGTCGTTGCCGATGCATTTCTATATCATTTGCTGGGGTACTATGACGAGGATTTGAGAAAGATATTTAAGGTACGTGCAGACTTCGATACGGCTATGGATAAAACGGAGAAAAGTATTTATCAGTTTGCGGAATTTGTCAAAATGACCACCGATGAAGAAAATGTGAGGTCTTTTGACCGCACGGCAGTGGCCGCCCTGGTGGAACACGCCGTCCGAATGACGGGACGACAGGAAAAGATTTCTACGAGTTTTCCGGCCATCAGCGATCTCATCCGGGAAGCAGATTTCTGGGCCGGTCAGGAAGACGCGTCCGTCGTTCAAGAAAAGCATGTGGATAGAGCCATCAGCACAAAAATTTACCGGTCCAGCCTTGTTGAGCAACATATCCAGGAAATGATCGATCGCGGAACCCTGATGATCGATATGGACGGTGAAGTGGTTGGCCAGGTAAACGGGCTGGCTGTTTATTCCATGGGGGATTACATGTTCGGTAAACCAACGCGAATCACAGCCGCAACTTCCATGGGGCGTGCGGGTTTGATCAACATCGAAAGAGAAGCCGATATGTCCGGAAATACCCATAACAAAGGGGTTCTGATCCTGGGTGGATATTTGCGCAAAAAATATGCCCAGGATAAACCGTTGGCCATGAGTGCCAGCATTGCTTTTGAGCAGTCTTACAGCGGTGTGGACGGTGATAGCGCATCTTCCACGGAGATTTACGCGCTGCTTTCCAGCCTTTCGGAGGTTGCGATCAAACAGAATATTGCCGTGACGGGCTCCGTCAATCAAAAAGGAGAAATCCAGGCGATCGGTGGCGTAAATCAAAAAATTGAAGGTTTTTTCGATTGTTGCATGCAAAAAGGGCTTACGGGAGAGCAAGGGGTATTGATTCCGGAAAGCAACGTTAAGGATTTGATGTTGCGCAAAGATGTGGTCGCGGCAGTCAGACAGGGCCAATTTCATGTTTATGCGGTCAAAACAATTGATGAGGGTATTGAAATTCTTACCGGAAAAGAAGCAGGCGTTAAAGGGGCGGACGATAAATATCCGGAGGGCACGATTAATTATCTGGTTGATCGGAAGTTGCGAGAGTTAGCTGAAAATATCGCAAAATTCAGCAAAGATGGCGCAGAAGACGAGAAAAAGAAAACCGAAGATGGGAAATGAAAATTTCTAAAAGGAGTTCGTCATCTCGGCTGGTCTGGGGGCACTTCTGAAAGCGTCAGGCGGATGCGAATGGCTTGAGGTCCCTTGACTTCCAGGACTTCGGCGGTTGCACCGGACAGCTCAACCCGCTCACCCGGAGCAAGCAGTTTGTCGGTGCGGGCCATCATGAGTCCGGTAATCGTATCCACGCCATGCGCCTCCAGCCTGAGCCCGAAACGCTGGTTAATCGCATCAATGGATGTGTTGCCCGAAATATTATACTGCTTTGGTCCTTCGCTGACAATTTCCGGCTGCTCCTCGTCAAATTCATCTTCCACCGGTCCAATGATAGACTCTAAAATATTTTCAAGGGTGACGATTCCTGAGACAGTTCCATATTCATCCACCAAGAACGCCAGATGTTGGTGCGTTGACTGAAACTGACGCAGCAGACGACGCACCGGCATCGTTTCCGGGACATACTGCGGCGGCCGAATTACAGAATTTAGATCAAAATCGGCATCAGCGGACAACCCGATTAAGTCCTTAATATGCACCACCCCCACAATTTTGTCCAGCGAGCCGTCGCAGACCGGATAGCGAGTATGCTTTGTCTGCTGGAAAACATCAATCGCTTCCGAAAGAGAATACTTCACATCCAGGAAAACTACATCTGCACGCGGCAGCATCACGCGTCGGCAGATCAGTTCGTCAAATTCGAATACGGCATTGATCAGACGGTGTTCGGATCGGCTCAATTCCCCGGCAATGTGAGCCTGCATCAGCAAGGCGCGAATTTCTTCTTCGCTGTGTGGGATTTCGTGTTCCGAGGCGCCTTCGATGCCGGCCTTGCGAAGCAGAAAAGCAGTGGATGAATTCAGGGCGGCCATGAATGGATAGGTTAGATAGTAAAATATTTTCAACGGCATTGCACTTAGCAGCACCGCCGGTTCCGGTCGCCGCAGCGCCGCAATTTTAGGTGCCTGCTCTCCCAAAACCAGATGAAAAGCTGTAATGGCGGTAAAGGCAATGGCAAAAGCAACCCCGTGAATCACGATTTCAGATCTAATCCCAATGGATAATATTAAAGGTCTAATCAAATGGGCCACTGCCGGCTCCCCGATCCAGCCTAACCCCAGCGATGCCATGGTGATTCCGAGCTGACAGGCCGACAGCGATGCGTCGAGACGTTCAACCAGCCAACCGGCCGTCGACGCAAAAGGTCGCCTCTCATTAACCATTTCGTCTATCCGGCTTTTCCGAATCTTCACCAGGGCAAACTCGGCGCCGACAAAAAAGCCATTTATCAGCACCAGCAACCCCGCGGCAAATATCATTAAAAGGTCATACTGCCAAGGTGTCATTTGATATCTTCCTTATTTTTATACAATCAATTCATAATGTTACATCAACCCCGTTGCAATTATAACATCCACATTAGGTACATGCAAAATCGGGTATGTCAATAGAAAACTAGAAACCGATGAAAAAACGGCATATTTCAATGTACCGGCTTTGGACCTCTTTACTGTCGATCAAAATTAATTCACCAAAAACACACAGCTTATTTAAAGTATATTGATCGGTTTGAATTTTTCTTGTAATAGATGAGCGACGAGACATTTCAAAATCCTCAAACTGGAATAAGCAAGATCATGGGTACAAATTTTCATTTGTGGCGACTATTGGCAGGCCTTGGCATTTTTCTGTTCGGGATGCTTTTAATCGAAGAATCCGTGCGCGCCATGTCGGGCAGGGCATTCAGACGGATCATCAGACAATACACCGACGGCAGGCTAAGATCGATTGGAAGTGGTTCGCTTGTAACGGCACTGCTTCAGAGCAGTTCTGCTGTTTCATTGATGGTTCTGGCTTTTGTCGGCGCCGGTGTCATGAGCATGCAAAATGCCATCGGCGTGATTATGGGCTCAAACATCGGCACGACGTTTACGGCCTGGGTGGTCGCCATCTTAGGATTCAAAATAAAAATTGAAAGCTTTGCGCTTCCATTTATCGGTATTGGCGCAATCGGATCGATTTTCTTCAGGTCATCCTCGAAACCATCTCTTATCAGCCGGCTTCTCATCGGCTTTGGTTTTCTGTTCCTTGGCCTAGATTACATGAAGGGAAGTGTTGAAAATTTTGCCCAGAATTTCGACCTGAACCAGTTTCCGAATTACGGTCTTTTATTTTACGTCTTGGTCGGCGCGCTTATCACCGCAGTCATGCAGGCCAGCGCTGCCACCATCGCCATTGTCCTGACGGCCCTCCATAGCCAATTGATCACTTTCGATGTTGGGATTGCAGTGGTTATCGGGGCCAACGTGGGGACCACAATTACTGTTCTGTTAGGTTCGATTGGCGGGGTGCCGGCCAAAAAAAGGGTCGCCTTCAGTCATTTGATCTTTAATGTGGTTACTGGAATCTTCGCGTTTTGGGGTATTCCGGTCCTGGTGTGGATCATCAATATTTTTCTGGATGTCCAATCCAACAGTTTAATGGGGTTGGCTCTTTTCCATACCCTGTTTAACGTTTTTGGGGTAATTATTTTCTTGCCGTTTGTTGGATTGTTCTCCCGTATACTGCTGAAGATTTATCCGGACTACAAACCAATTCTGACGGTCTACATCGATAAAACTCCTACCGAAGTTACGGATGCGGCAACCGATGCGTTGAGAAAAGAGATTCGCCATCTGTTGCAGGAATGCCAGCTTTATAATTTGCGATTGCTTAGAATAGACGAAAAACTTGTATTCGATTACGACACACCTTTTGAAAAGAATTTAAAGAAGAAGTTTACCCTCGATGATTTATACGATTACATCAAGCGGCTGCACGCAGAAATATTCACCTATTATTCTAAAATTCACAGCCACAAACTGAACGAATCCGAAGCAAAAGAGCTGGAGCGTATGATTTTCGCTTCGCGCAATATCATGAACGCATTAAAGAATTTTAAAGGGATACGGCATGACATGGACGAGTTCGACGGCTCCGATAACGCATACCTCAACTCGCAGTACAAATTTTTCCGCAAACGCCTGCTGGAGCTATATCACCATATGGGCCGCATTCTGCAATCAGACGACAAAGAGGAACAATACCGGAGCCTGCTGACCGCCTTTGTGCATGTCGAAGAGGCAGACAATTTGTTCATCAATAATATCTCAAAGGCTGTTTGCGAACAAAATATACAGGAGATTGAGATTGCTTCCCTGCTGCTGGCCAACCGGTTGTTCACCCAGTCCTGCAGAATGCAGATTTACTGCCTGAAGGATTTACTCCTTTCGCAGGAGCAAATAAACAGTTTTGACAGAGCCATGGATACGAAAGAAATCATGAATGCAGAAAAAGCGAAATTGCAGGCAAATCCAAGTCCATGAGCCCATCAATTGAATATGCAAGGTAGGGTCCCAAATGGTTCTGCCTTCTATTTTGGACTGCTTGAATAAGCTGGATCATAATTAGCCGGACATGCGCTATCCGGTGCTTTGATCCGGATGCGGCTTTTGGTCTAAATCCGGGTAAAGCTTTTCACTACATTCAGGGCATATGCCATGGCTGAAGACAACCTCAGAATGTTCCCTGATATAGCTCTCTAACTGATTCCAATAGCCCTTGTCATCTCGAATTTTTTTGCATGAAGCACATATGGGAATGATTCCCCTCAAAGTCTTAATTTTATTGAGCGCATCCTGTAATTTACTGATCAGCTTTTCTCTATCAGCCTCAATTTCTTTCCTTTTGGTAATGTCAATAAATGAGGCCATCCTGCCGGCAAGTTCCCCCGAGCTCGAAGTAACATTGGATGCTGTGACTTCTACGACGAAACTTCTGCCTTCTTTACTTTCAACTACGAATTCCTGAGAATCATTTTTGCTGATATCGACGATTGCAACCACATCCGAAAACGTTCGGACTTCTTTTGTGGAAAACAATTCGGCCGCGTTCTTACCGATTATGTCGTCATGGGAATAATCAAACATTTTACAAAAGGATGGATTTACAAAGCAAATGGTACCGTTCAAGTCAGTGATGATTAAACCACCAACGGTAGAGTTTATCGCATCAATAACAATGCTTAGTGCATCCTGCGCTGTTTTTCGGGAAAGGTCTGGTGAGATTTCACCCGCAGAGATGGTTTTCAGCAATTTTTTTGATTTTTCTTTCGTAATTCTCATTTTACAAAGTTATCATTTCTGATTTTCAGCATCGTTATCCTCATCTGAGCTTTTATTATCTTCCTCTTCTTCATTTTCACCTTTTTCATCTTCACTTTCTTCATCTCCCACTTTCGGTTGGCGGGAGACTGAATCCGACTCCTTAGATTCATCTTGCACATTGCTGGCAGGGGTCGGAAGTGAATTTGAGGACCCTGAATTGTCGATCTCCCGGGGGTAAGTTGGCATATGCGGTTTCCGATTTATTGTCGAAACGTCAGTGTGTCTATAGACGGTTGAATCTTTTTCATAAATTCTAATCAACACTTTGCGATCGGAACTATAAATAATAGCATAATTCACTTTGGCCAGGATTCGCTTTAGGGCTTGATCCAGTGGTATGGCATCAAATTTCACGGTGATTGGGAGATCATCCCAATTTTCATCAATAATCAGCTCGTAGCCACTAGCCCGTGATACGTCCTCCAGAACCTCTGCCAATGGTTGATTTTCTGTATTTAAAGTAATCATCTCCTGAAAGGAGGATTTGCCATGAGCGAAACTATATGATGTCAAAATGACAAAAAAAACCGGCAGGCAATAATGAAGGCGGAGTTTATTTTTGATATCAATACCACGGTTCGTTTTTTTCATCGGTGGATCCTGTAATTGAATAATTTTTCAGTTTTTGATCGGTTTAATTGTTGCCATCAAAGCCTCCAAAATTTTCGAATCGGCTTTTTAAAACTGTAAAAATAACTTCAAGATTAATGCCAATTTTATAACTATCTGAAATTTAATTAAATGCCTTTATTTTAGCAATTCAAATGACAACATTGCGGATGCAAGCCGGTTACCTTTTTACTTCTTTCCCGCCGGTTTTGTTCTATAGTATTGGAATTTATGAAAATGTTTACCGGAACCCGCGGTTCCTGATTTGAACCCACGGGAACCTGTGGTTCCGATTTTTAATTCACCTTACCAATGCTCTTCGGCCACAGCTATGCTGCAGTGTTGGGGACTGATCTATCCAATTTCTTCTCTCTGAATGCTAATGAACAGGCACTTTGGGTTCCGAATTGTTTGCAAACACGATATAATTGTCACTATTTTTTGTGTTCCAAAATTATAATATGTAAATATTTCAATAGGTAATATCCGTGGCATCATTTTTGCTCTCTATTATGAGATTTACATAATGCGTGAAAAAGGCGAACAAACCTTTAATAAACGATACCCGCGTTGTCCCATCAAAACTGAATTTTTTAGATTCAATTAATTAATGATCGAAACCATTAAATCTTATACTGCCTTGCTGATTGCCACTACCATTGTCACCATGGGCGGCGGTCTATTGAGCAGTCTTCTCAGTATAAACATGAATCTTCACGGCTACTCCGAACAAACAATCGGATTAGTCATGGCCTGCAATTATCTGGGGATCGTGTTGGGCATTTTCTTTTGCCAGGGGATTGTACATCATGTCGGTCATATCCGTGCATTTGCAGTCTTTGCTGCCGTGATAACGGCTATCTCATTGATGCATGGCATATATATCTCACCATGGTTTTGGGCTATTTTGCGAATTGGCAATGGGCTGTGTATCACTGGACTTTTTACGGTGATCGAAAGCTGGTTGAATGAAAAGGTCGAACCGGTGTTCCGTGGACGATTATTGTCGATCTATATGATTCTGGTCTATTTTGGAATTGGTAGTGGTCAATTCCTGTTAAATGTCAACGACGTTCAAGGCAAGAGCATATTCATGCTGGTCGGCATTCTATTTGCCGTGTGCCTGATTCCCATTTCCATAACCCGGGCAGTCAATCCCCAGCCCCTTAGGGTGCCTCGCTACAATCTGATCAAGCTTTTCCAACTGGCGCCGTTCAGTATGGTGGGAAGCTTCGCCGCCGGATTAATCAACAGCTCATTTTATTCCTTAGGGCCGATGCTGGGTCTGGAAATAGGCCTTCAAGTCTACCACGTTTCCTGGTTTATGAGCATCACTGTCTGGTCGGGGCTTTTTTTTCAATGGCCTGTTGGATTGTTATCCGACCGCCTAAATCGACTTACGGTTTTATCGGCGCTGGGATTTCTGGCAATGCTCGTGAGCATCGGCATCGCAAGTTTCGGCACCTCAGGCCTGGGCATATTATTGTTTCTGACAGCCTGTTTCGGGGTGGTGTTCACCATCTACCCGGTAGCCATGGCACGCGCCCAGGACAACATTAAAAAAGAAGATATCGTCCCGGTCAGTGCCGCCTTGATTCTATTTTTTGGACTGGGTGCCTGTTTTGGACCGTTGATCGCATCTGCGGTTATGGCAAAAGCTGGCCCATGGGGTCTCTATCACTTCACGGCCGTGTGTGGTGGGGTTTTAGGTACGGCTGCATGCATCTATAGAATAAAGCTGAGGGGCAGAGTTGAAGAGCTGGTCCCGTTCATACCCATGCCGAAAACATCACCGATGGTCGGCGTCCTTGACCCTCGCAGCAATCCAGAGGACTATTGCCATGACGGTAAAGACCAATAAATAATGAGTGGCAAATTAGAATCATGGTTAAATTATCTGAAACAAGCTGATGAAGAGGGGTTTTTCTTTAGCGCAGCTACCATGTGCACAGTAGCCGGTGAAAAACCTTTCTCATAGATCAGGCTAAGAAGTATATAGTGCGTTGTGGCTAATCGGGATTTAGAGGAAGTTCTCAGGATAAAGCCCGACTTTTCAATTGAAGCCTATGCCAAAGCCAACCCTTTCAGAGACCCTGCATTAGTGGAATATAGAAAGGAGTTGCTGCGCGAGGCAGGTTTAAAATAGAATCTCAAATCTGCAGTACAGTACGTATATTCATTGTTAAATGAACTAATACTTAAAAACAGAAGGATGTCCCCCTAATTCTCTAATCAATAATAAATTGACAAAAAGTCAAGACTAAATGGCAATTTGGTATAATTTAGTCAGCAGAATGATATGTTCTGAAAAGCTTGGATCACTTTGAGACTATGGGAAAAGTTAATATGTGACAGATCTGTTATGGGGGTTTTGCGATTAATTTCGAGGAAGGTCGATTAAGACATTCATACCGCTGCCTCGTTTTCTGGTGTCGGGCATATTTGTCAATACCAGACCGGCAATTTGGCTGCCATCGGGGCTCCAGTCGAAATCTGCCGCCACGGCAAAGGGTTTGTCTAAATAATGAGGGTGGTTGGGGGTGTGGAACCAGGTGAGTTGCCGTTTGTGCGAACCGTCCCGGTTCATTATCCAGAATTCGGCTTCCAGGTGGAAGGGTTTTACCGAAAAGCGCAACCCCTTGCTGGACATCCAGATTATTTTTTTGCCATTTGGTGAATAATGGGAATGTTCATCCCAGGTGCGCTTGCCGTCCGGCGTTATGATCCATAAATCATTCAATGTCCCGGCACCGGGCGTGCACTTGGTATCTGCATACCGGGGGACATGGGCTTTTTGGGCCTGGATAACCATCAGTTTGCCGGAAGGGTGCCAGGCGGGTTGACCGATATGCTTATTGGGCAGTTGCGGATGGTTGGTGGTGAGGTTTTTTTGCCCGCTGCCGTCCGGATTCATGATCCAGAGATCAAAATACCCGTCCCTTCCCAGCCGGTCAAAGGCGATTTTATTGTTCTTTTTGCTCCAGGCCAGATGGCCGCCGTTTTCAGTGAGAATGGTTACGCCGGCCATCTTTTGCGTTGGCGCGGTTAAGACCTTTTGCTGCGCTTTTTCAGAAGTGGTACATGCGGCCACAATGGAAAAAAAATTAAAAATAATGATGTACAATGGCAGTCTTCCCATTACCATTTCTCATTATAACCCTAAAAGTTCAATTTACGCCATTTTTTACCCGAAAAGCTTGGTATTGTTTAAACTACAAATTCCGAGCACCCTGCCAGAAATATGGCAGGCTGGTAAATTACAATACTCAAATAACAAATAAATTCCAATATTAAATGTTCAATGTTCAAAACGTTTGGAATTTTGAGTTTCGATAATTGTTAATTGCAGATTTTATCAGGATATCCTCGAGAAAAACAGGTCCTCCGAATTTCACATCCACGAAACCTGAAATCAAGCAAGTTGCAAATTTTTTCAAACTTCCATCTGATTGCTTTCTTTTACCCAAACATATCTTTTTGTCGCTCAAAGTCACGAGCACATTATCGTGACAAATAATATGTCATAAAAGCTTGACTCGCGACAAATAAAAGGTTATTTTGTCGCGAAAACTGGTATCGCGACAAAAAAATGCCAAAATATATTTCAAACAGAGACCTATCCCCTATTGAAACCCTGCTTACCGCACGACCTGAAGGATGGGGAATTGGGGAAATAGAGAAAGCCCTTAATGGTCTGGACTTGTCCCTCAATCGTCGTACGTTGCAGAGACGGTTGGCTCTGCTTGAAAAGCAGGGGCGTATCCAAATTGTAGGTGCAGGACGAGCCACTCGCTACCTGCCCTTGGTTAAACCTGATAAAACGAATGAAACCAGGGATGGAATCTTACTTTCTATTGATGCACAAGAGATAGAAAAACTGATTTCCCGACCTTTAACCGCTCGACATCCGGTCGGTTACCAAAGAAAATTCATCGACAGTTATGAGCCTAATGTAACCTGGTACCTGAAACCGGCAATACGTAATCACTTGAAAGATATTGGCCGACGTACCGATATAGATTATGCTGCCGGGACCTATATTCGGCAAATTCTTGGCAGGCTTTTGATCGATCTTTCCTGGGCGTCAAGCCGTCTGGAAGGAAATACCTATTCACTCCTTGAAACCGAAAGACTCATTGCGTTCGGGGAATCTGCGCCCGGGAAAACGCCGTTCGAGACCCAGATGGTTCTCAATCACAAGGCGGCGATTGAGTTCCTCGTGGATGCAGCAGACGAAATGGGATTTGATCGCAGAACCATTCTCAATCTTCATGCATTGCTCTCCGATAATCTACTGGCGGATCCGAAAGCATCGGGACGATTGCGTGCCATTCCTGTTAGCATTGGGAAGTCTGTCTATGAACCGCTGGCAGTACCGCAATTAATCGATGAAATTTTCAGTCAAATCCTGTCTACTGCCTCTGGCATATGTGATCCATATGAACAGGCGTTTTTTGTAACAGTTCATCTGCCCTACCTTCAACCGTTCGAAGACGTCAATAAAAGGGTATCGCGATTGGCTGCGAATATTCCGCTTATTCGACACAATCTTTGCCCTCTATCCTTTTTGGATCTACCGGAAGACCAATATATCAATGGACTGCTGGGTGTCTATGAGCTCAACCGCATTGAGCTTTTGAGAGACGTATTCGTCTGGACATATGAACGGTCGTGCCAACGTTATCATGTAGTGCGCCATGCTTTAGGGGAGCCCGATGCATTCCGGATGCGCTATCGGAAAGCTTTAATCGATTGTGTTGGTGAGGCAATTCGGCAGGTTGGTCAGGGGAAAGTTACTAATGCAGGAGAGGTCCTTTTACATCTAGTAGAGGATCGGGTAGCGGAGGATGATCGTGAGCATTTTCTCAAAATTGCTAAAGAAGAAATAGCCGCATTACACGAGGGAAATTTTGCCCGGTACCGGCTTCGTCCCGGTGAATTCTTGGCCTGGCAAAAACGGAAGACCTAGCGGCTTTCTAAGCAATTCTTATCAGCAAGAAATCAAGTCTCCCAAAAGCGCCGATATAAACCACTGGTTTCGATTCTCGAATAATTTTTGTCTGCCAATTAAATATGGTAATCGTTGAGGCATCCGGAAGAAGTAAAAGTTGATAGATCTGTTAGAAATGATTTTGAGATTTATTTTTGGGCAATTTGATTAAGACATTAAATCGCAATGCCTTCCCGGACATCTAGATTATTTTTTTTCAATCCATTTTTTTACCTCTGGAGCCTGGTAGCCATTCATTTTTTCCAACAGTACCCTGGGGTCTTCTTCCATGATTAAAATGGAATGATGTTCTTCTTTAATGAAATGCTCGGCTGCGGCATGCTTCAAAAAATCAATCAGTTTTTGATAATATTGATGGGCGTTTAGGATGCCGCATGGTTTTTTGTGGATCTCCAGCAAGGCCCACGCCAGAATTTCAAACAGTTCTTCTAGCGTTCCGATGCCACCCGGCAAAGCAATGAATCCATCCGAGAGTTCGGCCATTAAGGCTTTTCTTGCGTGCATCG
>JASFPE010000023.1:0-22239 GCA_050116155.1 Desulfobacterales bacterium | reverse complement strand
AATACCGCGAATTTAAACTGGGCTTATTCGGAATTGTTTCAAAATTATGATCGTCAACAGATAGAAAATTATCTGCCCGAAGCCATTGACATTTCCGCCTGCGACGGAATTGCCGTTCATTTTGCCGAGACCCATGATAATCCGCGTCTGGCAGCCCGCTCCGAGCAATATGCCCGTATGCGGGTTGCATTGTGTGCGTTGTGCACCCAGAATGGTGCCTTTGGATTTGCAAACGGCGTGGAATGGTTTGCCACAGAAAAAATCAACGTCCATGATTCACCGTCACTGAACTGGGGAGCGCAATGCAATCAGGTTGACCACATCCGGCGTCTGAACCTGCTGCTGAAGATCCATCCAGCCTTTCACGATGAAACCGCTTTGACCATGTGTCAGCAGGGTGGCGGAAACCATATTGTTGTACTCAGGCATCATGCGTCGTCCGGAAAAAAACTGCTGGTGGTCGTCAACTTGGACGACCAAAACTCTTGCCTGGCATCCTGGAATCCAACCCTGTCCGAGATGTCAGGTCCAACATTCACCGATCTGATCAGCGGGCACAAAATCACCATCACCGCGTCCGGGCAGTTGCATACCTATGATCTTGAGCCGGGCCAGGTTCTTTGCCTTTCCCCGGACCCCGGCGAGATGAAGCTTTTGCAGGAAGTGTCAGACAGTTCCGCTCTGCTGCCCCGGCGACGGGAAGTCCAGCGATGGCGTGCCAAAGTTCTCGAGGTGTTCACCTATCATCGCGGGTATCGGGACGTAGCTGATTTGGATTTAGACCAAGCCATCAAGGCATTCAAAAAAGATCCGATGCTTTTTTGTAACCGTCAAAACACTGGCAGCAAGGAACCCCGCGTGGTAACCTGGAGATGGCCGCAGGATATTCGCCGGGAAGTCATGCTGCCACCGGAGCATTTCCTGCTCATCACCGCCGATGCAGCTTTTCGTGCTCGCATAATGGATGCGCGTCAAACGATTGTGTCTGAAGATAGTTTGCCCGCTGAAAATGGGTCGTTTTTCGCTCTTTTTTCTCCATTACCGACCCCGACATCCCGGCAGTCGTTGTCCTTGAACATTTCTATGTACTTTCCCGACCACTGTCAGCATGAAACAGCCAGGATTGTTGTGTTGCCCCGCGCCGAGAACGTGAAAATAAAAACCGGTTTTCGACGACCGAAATTACTGCACGACAATCTTCTTTTTCTGACAACCAACAGCATCGGGGGGATGCTCAGAGCACCGGTGACCTGGGCAAAACTTAACAGCCGCTACGATGCGCTGCTGGCCGCCAATCTCAACCCGGATTATCCGGAGAATCGCTGGATCATGTTTTCCCGTTGTCGAGCCTGGGTAGTATACCAAGACTACTCACAGGAAATCACCACCAGCTGTATGGAAGCATTCAATCTGGATGATACGCGCCAGGGACGATGGCAATTTCACATTCCCACCGGCCAAGGCGAAAATATCTTGATGACCGTCATCGTTGATATGATAAACGGCGAAAATACCGTTCGCTTGAGATTTCATCGCCATCCATCCATACCGGGTCAAGCCATGCTGGACGATTCCAAACCGATCAAACTGATTATGCGCCCCGACATTGACCATCGCAGTTTTCATGAGACCACAAAGGCCTTTGCCGGCCCTGAACATGAATGGCCGCAATCAATGGTTACCCATACCAGCGGCTTTTGCTTCAGTCCGCATGAACATCACCATCTCAGCCTGGCTGTCACCCATGGCGAATTTGTCCGGGAACCGGAATGGCAATATATGGTCTATCTCCCCGTTGATCAAGAGCGCGGCATGGATCCGAATTCGGACCTCTTTAGTCCCGGTTATTTTCAAACATATTTAAAAGGCGATCAAAGTGTTGTATTGTCTGCCACCGCTCAACGCATAGCATCTGATTCTTCTAAACTTCCCGAAACTCCTTTTCAGGTGGATACGCTTGAATCTGAAAAAGCTAAATGGGATCCGCCGGTCGAGTTCCTTGAAAAGGCAATAGATCACTATGTTGTCGGGCGGGGTGAATTGAAAACGGTGATTGCCGGTTATCCCTGGTTTTTAGACTGGGGCCGCGACGCGTTGATTTTTACGCGCGGGTTAATTGCATCCCAAAAAACAGCGCTTGCCCGCTCTATTTTACAGCAATTTGCCCAATTTGAAGATAAAGGAACCCTGCCGAATATGATCGTCGGAAATAATGCGGGCAACCGGGATACAACGGATGCACCGCTGTGGCTTTTCACAGCCTGCGCAGACCTGATGCGGATTGAAGGAAACGATGATTTTCTCAGAATCGACTGTGGAAATCGTTCGATGCATCAAGTTTTATTGTCCATCGGAAAATCCATCATTGCCGGCACACCCAACGGCATCCGGATGGATCCTGAATCCGGGCTTGTTTTTAGCCCGGCACATTTCTCATGGATGGACACCGATCATCCGGCCGGAACCCCGCGGGAAGGTTATCCGATTGAAATACAGGCCCTTTGGTATGCAGCGCTTTGCATGCTTGTGAAAATAGATGCCGACAAAAACAGAAAACATTGGTATGACCTTGCAGAACAGGTGTCCGCCTCAATAAAAAAATACTTCTGGCTGGATGAACTCGGATATTTATCGGATTGCCTGCATAGTGACCATAGGCTTCCCGCAAGCCGCAGCGTGCCGGACGATGCCCTGCGACCCAATCAATTACTGGCCATCACTCTGGGGGCCGTCTCCGACGAACATATTGGCCGACAAATACTGGCAGCCTGTGAAGAGCTTCTGGTGCCGGGAGCCATCCGCAGTCTGGCCGATCGACCGGTTCGGCATCCGATTGAAATTATCTATCACGACAACCCGCTCAATGATCCTCATCATCCTTATCAGGGGACATACAAGGGAGACGAGGACACCCGGCGCAAACCCGCCTACCATAACGGAACGGCGTGGACCTGGCTGTTTCCGACTTTTTGCGAGGCCTGGGCGAAGGTGTACGGTGATAAAGGCAAGCAAACTGCTTTGGCATGGCTGGCCAGCAGTGCTGCGCTTCTGGAGCGGGGCTGTATTGGCCATGTACCGGAAATATTGGATGGAGATTACCCACACACACAACGCGGTTGCGATGCCCAGGCCTGGGGGCTAAGCGAGTTGCTGCGGGTGTATCGCATGCTGGACGACAAACACTTTATCGACACGTGAACATTGATTTTTTCAAATTTAGAATATATCTTTCAAGCCTGATTCCGCCGACGTGTTGATCTGGGACAATCGTTGCTGATAAGCACTCACTTTAATCGATTCGAATGCAGAGGTAGTTGAAATAATGAAAAATTTACAAACATATCAAGTATATCCTAATATTCCGGAAAATCTGACCTTTCTGGAGACACTGTCCCGCAATATGTGGTGGTGTTGGAAAAAAGATGCCATTGATCTTTTTCGGCGTATCGACCCGCCGTTCTGGGGAGAATCGGGAAGAAATCCGATCGCCTTTTTATCTAAAATTCCTCAGGATCGTTTTGAACAGCTGGCAAATGACGATGGTTATCTGGCACAGCTAGAACAGGTAAAAGAAGGTTTTCAGAATCTAGTTCTCAATTCCATAGAACGAAAAGATTCCCCGTTCGGCCCGAACGAAGTGATTGCCTATTTTTCTATGGAGTTCGGCATTCATGAAAGTTTGCCTCTTTTTGCTGGCGGTCTCGGCATCTTATCGGGTGATCATTTAAAAGCGGCCTCAAACATGGCCCTCCCATTGATCGGTGTGGGCCTTATGTATCGAAAAGGCTATTTTCGGCAATTTCTGAATCATGAGGGGATACAGCAAGAAGCCTATCCCGAAACCGAGCTATATTATCTGCCGATTGAAAGAGCTACAGATCAATCGGGCAACGAGATTTTGATTAGCGTTGAGGGGCCCGACGGTCCCATTCATGCGACTGTCTGGAAAATAATGATCGGCCGGATACCGCTGTATTTGTTGGACACGAACATTCTACAAAATCCACCAAAATATAGAGAAATTACATCCAGTCTTTACGTTGCTGACGCTAAAGTTCGGTTAGCTCAGGAAATTCTTCTGGGAATCGGCGGGATGCGGGCGATCGCCGCCATGGGAATTGATGTCAAAGTTCTGCATATGAACGAGGGACATTCGGCTTTTTCCAGCATAGAGCGATTGGCGCTAACAATATCCAATTACAATGTTGACCTTAAGACCGCATTAGAAATTGTTCCCCGGGTAACCGTTTTCACAACCCACACGCCGGTGGCTGCCGGACACGACGAATTCCCTGCAGAGCTTGTAAAATCCTATATTGTTTCATTTGAAGAAAAATTGGGGACAACTGTAAACGAAATCCTATCATGGGGGCAACCGGTGGGAGCCAATGTGGACGCACCGCTTTCCATGTTCATTTTAGGATTGCACATGGCAGCTCACTGCAATGGCGTCAGCCGGTTGCACGGATCGGTTGCCCGTCGCATGTGGTCTCATGTCTGGCCAGAATTACCCGAGGATGAAGTGCCGATCAGTCATGTCACCAATGGCATCCACATCCCTACATTTATTTCTCAGGAATATGTTTATCTATTTGATCGCTATCTAGGACCGGATTGGTATATGGGCTCCCGCAAGCCTGACAATATCAAGCGCATTGATGACATTTATGATGAGGAGTTATGGCGCGCTCACGAAATGAACCGCTCACGTTTGATTCGTACCTGCCGGGAACAATTGGTCAAACAATATACGCATCGCAATGCCCCCAGAAATGTAATTGAAGCCGTGGAATCAGTGTTAGACCAGGATACACTAACCATTGCATTTGCCCGGCGCTTTGCGACCTATAAGCGTGCATATCTGATCCTGCAAGATTTTGAGCGCCTTCAATCGATCATCAACAATAAAAAATATCCGGTTCAATTTATCTTTGCCGGCAAAGCCCACCCGAAGGATAACGAAGGCAAAAATCTTATTAAAAAGCTATTCGAAATCGCCAATAGACCGGAAGTGCGTGATCGCATCGTTTTTCTTGAAGACTATGACATGCATCTTGCACGGCACCTGCTGCAGGGTGCCGACGTGTGGCTAAATACCCCGCGCCGTCCGTTGGAGGCCTGCGGCACCTCCGGTATAAAAGCGGCTATAAATGGCGTCCTCAATGTAAGCATATTAGATGGATGGTGGTGTGAGGGATATACCGAAGAAAGAGGCTGGCGTATTGGAAATGGAGAGGAATACGAAGATCATACCTATCAAGATGCGATCGAGAGCCAGGCCCTGTATAATGTGTTGGAAAATGAAGTCATACCTTGTTTCTATGAGCGCAAAAACGGTGATTTGCCAAACTTTTGGTTGCAGAAAATGAAAGCCTCCATGAAGATGGCTATGAATATGTTTTGCAGCCTTCGGATGGTTGGAGAGTATAACAAGCGCTTTTACCTACCGGCAGCAAAACGACTCGAGACGCTGGTCAAAAATAAAACCAGGGAAGCCAAGCAGATTGCCACACAGATTAAACGACTCCGTTCCCTTTGGAAACAGATTCAAATCAGCCCCCCCATAAGGCAAAATACCGATATTTTCAGGGTCGGCGATTCGTTTGAAGTCATTTCGGAAGTAACTCTCGGCGAGCTGACGCCGGACGAGGTTGATGTCGAACTTTATTATGGGCATATGAAATCACTGGATGCTTTAGAGGTAAGCAATGTTGAGCCAATGACCGTGCGAGAAGACCGTGGAAATGGCCAATATCTGTACGATTGCTCTATATCTTGCAATATTTCTGGTCGATTTGGTTTTACCGTCAGAGCTACACCCCGTGGTGATGAAAGAATAAAATCTACGCCCGGTTTACTGACCTGGGCCTGAGCCATATGGTTAATCGTTATCCTTTATCAGTAAGAAAGAATAAAACGCATGAGTGAAACTCCCTGCAATCCGCGGGTTTTAATCGTAACCCCGGAGGTCACCTACCTTCCGGACCGCATGGGCGGTTTGGCCTCTTTGTTTACAGCCAAAGCCGGTGGGCTCGCCGATGTCTCGGCGGCTTTGATCAGTGCCTTGTTTGAACAAGGTGCCGATGTTCATGTCGCCATTCCAGATTACCGAACTATTTTCAGCGATGGCTTAGCGCCTGTTTTAAGAAAAGAATTTACTCGAATTCAGCGAAAAATGCCTGATGACCGCATTCATCTCGCGGAAGATAGGGCATTTTATTATCTCAACCGGGTTTATTCCTCTTACGGCGAAGAAAACATAAAGCTTGCGCTTGCCTTCCAGCGAGAGGTCATTAATAACATTGTACCCCATGTCCAGCCCGATTTGATCCACTGCAATGATTGGATGGCCGGACTCATCCCGGCTATGGCCAGACAACTGGGTATTCCTTGCCTGTTTACCATTCATAATGTCCATACGGTTAAAACTACGCTAGCCTATAT
The DNA here is from genome assembly GCA_050116155.1 of Desulfobacterales bacterium. Classification (GTDB taxonomy): domain Bacteria; phylum Desulfobacterota; class Desulfobacteria; order Desulfobacterales; family JAHEIW01. Next base: position 15,795 of record JASFPE010000023.1, on the reverse strand, counting down.
CGAAGACCGGGGTATCGACGCCGCATCGTTCTGGCAGAATCTTTACTATGAAGGTATGGCATTTCAGTACGAAGCAGCACGCGACACCAACCCCGTTGATCTTCTCACCAGCGGCATTTTTGCCGCCCATTTTGTGAACGTGGTCAGCCCAACATTTTTGGAGGAAATTGTCAACGGCCGACACAGTTTTATCGAACATCCCATACGCCGAGAATTAATAAATAAAGTGCACGCCAATTGTGCGGTTGGAATTCTCAACGCACCGGACCCATCTTTTAATCCAGATACCGACATAAATTTAAACAAAAACTATGGTCCCAATAATTTTGTTAGCGGAAAAAAAGCAAACAAGCGCTTTTTACAAAAAAAATTAGGACTCATACAAGATGATCGAGCGCCGATCTTTTTCTGGCCGTCGCGCCTCGATCCGGTCCAGAAAGGCTGCCAGCTGCTGGCGGATATTTTTTACAAAATAATTTCCAGTTACTGGGATCAAAATTTGGAAATCGTTTTCGTGGCCAATGGCGACTATCAAATGGTTTTCCGGGATATCGTCAATTTTCATGGAATACAGAAACGGGTAGCCATTTTAGACTTCAACAATGAAATGGAACACCTGACTTACGGCGCTTCGGATTTTATTTTGATGCCGTCGAGTTTTGAACCCTGCGGTCTGCCCCAGATGATCGCGCCGATATATGGAACACTGCCAGTGGCACACAAAACTGGAGGGATACGCGATACCATTGCGCATCTGGATGTTGACCAAAATTCCGGCAATGGCTTTGTATTTAATACCTTCGATTCCAATGGTTTGTTCTGGGCCGTAGAGCAGGCCATGAACTTTTATAATCTGCCTCAAAATATCAAAACCAAACACATCAAGCGCATCATGACGGAAAGTCTATCGACATTCACCCATGCAAATACGGCGCGCCAATACATCAAACTTTACGAAAAAATGCTGCAACGACCGCTGATTGTTCAGCGTGCCACAAAGTCATGTAGTGAATCTTTTAGCGAAGAAGGCAAATAAATAATCTAACACGATCATTTCCAACGCTATGCCATCCAAAAAACAAGATCAACCTCAAGGCGATCGAACAGATCGCGCCTTAGCGGCTCAGCTGGATAAAGATCCTTATCTCACGCCCTACAAGGATTTTATCCGGCGTCGCTTAAAAAAAATTGCTGAAACCGAAAATCGCCTTACCGGGGGCAAAATGACCCTGGCCGACCTTGCTTCCGGCCACGAATACTTCGGGCTTCACTTTCGACACAACCAATGGGTATTTCGCGAATGGGCACCCCATGCCACCAAGCTCTATCTAATTGGAGACATGACCGATTGGCAGGAAAAAAAAGAATATGCGCTGCAACCACTGAAAAAGGAGGGGGTCTGGGAAATTCACCTTCCGCAAGACGGGTTCAACCACGGTGATCTTTATCGGCTCCGGATCCATTGGCCGGGCGGCTCCGGTGATCGCATGCCGGCATATGCCAGGCGGGTGGTTCAGGATCCCAACACATTGATTTTCAGTGCCCAGGTGTGGAGCCCCGATCCGACCTATCAATGGCGATGCCCAAACTTCAAACGTCCTGATGAGGCCCCTCTGATTTACGAGGTCCATGTCGGCATGGCCCAGGAGGCAGAAAAAATTGGCTCTTTTCGAGAATTCATAGAAACCGTGTTGCCCCGTATCGTATCCTCCGGATATAACACTCTGCAACTGATGGCCGTTCAAGAACATCCTTACTATGGATCTTTCGGCTATCAGGTATCTAACTTTTTTGCAGCATCATCGCGTTACGGAACGCCGGATGATCTCAAAGCGCTCATAGACGAAGCTCATGCCGCAGGTTTGGCAGTGCTCATGGATCTGATTCACTCCCATGCAGTCTCCAACGAAGTTGAAGGGCTGAGTCGTTTTGACGGCACATTATACCAATACTTTCATGATGGCCCCCGCGGAAAGCATGAACTCTGGGATTCCCGCTGCTTCGACTATGGTAAACATCAGGTGTTGCATTTTTTACTTTCCAACTGTCGTTTCTGGCTTGACGAATACCGTTTGGATGGGTTTCGATTCGATGGTATTACCAGTATGTTATATCTTCACCATGGCCTCAACAAGGCGTTTAACTCCTATGATGACTATTTCAATGACAGCGTGGATGAGGATGCGTTGACCTATTTAGCGTTGGCCAATAAAATGATTCATGATGTGCGTCCCGATGCACTCACCATCGCAGAAGATGTCAGCGGAATGCCGGGTCTGGCCGCTTCGTTAGAAAGCGGTGGGTTTGGATTCGATTATCGCTTCGCCATGGGGATTCCGGATTACTGGATTAAATTGATTAAAGATGTATCGGATGAAAATTGGTCCATGGGACAGCTGTGGCACGAGCTGCTCAATCGCCGTCCGGACGAAAAAACCATCAGTTACGCCGAGTCTCATGACCAGGCCCTGGTTGGAGACCAGTCCATCATTTTCCGATTAATGGATGCTGACATGTATGCGCATATGCAGGTGGGTGATGAAAACCTGCGGATCGATCGCGGCATGTCGCTTCACAAACTGATTCGTCTGATGACGTTGGCCACCGCCGGCCACGGCTATTTAAACTTTATGGGCAATGAATTCGGCCATCCAGAATGGATTGATTTTCCGCGTGAAGGCAATAACTGGTCCTATAAATACGCTCGCCGCCAGTGGTATCTGGTGGATGATTCCCGTCTCAAGTATCAGTTTCTGGCCCGCTTTGATCGCGAAATGATAGCCTTGGCTAAAAAATTCAGGCTCTTACAAACTCCAGGCCCCCGACTCAGATACGAACATAACGACGATAAGGTCCTTGTGTTTGAGCGCGCCGGTCTGCTGTTTGCATTTAATTTTCATCCCCAAAATTCGTATCCGGACTATCAATTTGAGGCTCGCGCCGGAAAATATCATTTGGTATTTCACAGTGATGCGCCGGAATACGGCGGCCATCATCGCTTGGAACCGGCACAGGAACATGTCACGCTATTCGGAGCAGCGAAAGGTGATACGCGCAGCTTTTTGAGCCTCTATCTTCCCTCCCGTACCGCATTGGTTTTGGAGCATTTCGCTTAACAAACTATCTCCAGTAAAAGCTTTCATAAAATGGACATTCTGGAACCCCTCCATCGGTTTCCCACAAGCCTTCCCCCTTATTCTTAAATACATAAACATCACCATTGCGCGTTCCTTTACATGATGACCAGACGCCCTTACTGCTATCAACGACTTTAGCTCTGAATGTGCTGCCAATCACATCCTTTTTCGGCTCATCCAGTGGACATATGCCGTAATTCTCCACAAGCCAGGCATATTCATCACAATCATTATCTTCCCTGTCCCTTTTAAAGAAGCTAAAAAATCCTTTTTTCTTAGATTTTCTTTTTCGTTCGCTTCGATTTAAATTTACGTCCTCTTCCTCATCCAAAAAATGTTCCTCGGCCTGCATTTCCTCATGTATAGAATTTTCCCCGACCTCCATAGCGCTTTGTGATAAACTGGTATCGACCACGTCCAATCCCTCTCCAGATATTGCATCACTTCCAGGTATTTCATCTTCCTGCCACCAATTCTCACCGGATTTTGTCCGAGCATTGGCTGGAGGAGGATCTTGAGTATAATGTGCTCTTCCATTTTCATCATACCATATAAAGATTTCATTTCCGCAAACAATCGAAGGTAAACAAAGCAATAGAAAAAGGACCGGAAGCAAAACTAAAAGTTTCATTATACACCTCTTTGAATCCATTAATCTATTAAAGATATCGGTAAATTAAGATAGATCTTTAGAAACATTTGATAATACTTGTTTTCAAAGCTTTAGAACATCAGAAGTTAGCTCAGCGTAAACGGTGTTTATCTTAAGTTTTCAATTTAATAGCCGATATTAAATAGGTATACTCCCATAAATATTAGGTGCTGCTCTCAACAATCGGTTTAATATGATATAACCTTATCATTCATAAAGGAGCTGGACTTATAAATGCGAGATAATTTTATTAATTTTCAAAGAACCTATTTAACCCGCCAGAATAAGTACTATAATTATGCGGCCAACCTTTTCGAATCTGTCCTTGAGTCCGCCGTGTTTATCTTCATTACCGCGGCGTTAAATATTATCCTCTTGAATTTCGCAAAAATGTGCTGGTTCACCTATAAATCAACACACATAGGTAAAGTTTTTCTTAACCAGTTCGGGAATAACTATGACGATTTTGTTAAAATCCTGAAGGGTGACCTTATCGGTTTATCTGTCGAGCTTACCCTGGCAGCATTTATTATTTGCCTGATTCTCAGCTGCATTTTTCAACTGTTCCATGTGGCACGTTTTTTTCATGGGATCGGCAGCTTTCTGTATAAATTAATCTACGTGGGAATGCCCCTAACGGTTATTGTTTCTTATTATTATTATTCACGGCCGGGATTCGAATTCGAGTATTATCGCACTGCCTATATATTATATTCTTTTTCTACAATATGTTTGTTCAATTTATGTTTTAAAATTTCCAACAAACTAATTCCCGAACTCGGAGCCCTGTTTAAAGGCGCAAGTAGCGCCGTTTGTGCCCTGGCCCGCACGGCGAAATCAAAACCAGAAAATCAACCGCCGGAAGAGGCGGACGTAAAACCCGAAGATGGGTCCGAGCTACCATTTGGTGCCTAAGCCTAATCTCATTATTTCACAACGATTAATGCGGTTCTATTTTCTTTGAAGGGGCTTGCTTTTGTGACACGAAAAGCTCATCTCCACACAGAATGGGTATCTCCTTAATCCGTAAACAGGCCGTTTCTAATAAAGGATCCATGAGAAGAACAAAGAGCGGGGCTATCATAAAGTGCTTTTAACCATTACCACCACATACAAGCCTGCACTTGATTTAGGCTATATATTGCACAAGAATCCATTTCGCTGCCAATCATTTAAACTTCCCTTTGGAAAGGCCCTTGTTTTTTATCCGGAAGCCGCAAGCGATCGGTGTACCGTTGCGCTATTGCTTGATATTGACCCGATAGAGCTGGTGAGAGGCAAGCGCAGGCGAGATTCCAGCATGCCTTTGGAGCAATATGTCAATGATAAACCGTATACCTGCTCCTCTTTTATGAGCGTTGCAATTTCGCGGGTCTTCGGACAGGCGCTGAATGGAAAATGCAAAGAAAAACCAGAGCTGGTTCAAACCACAATGCCATTGAAGTGCAAACTGTCCGTTCTACCGTGCAAGGGGGGTGAACGTTTTCTTAGAGGGCTATTAGAGCCGCTCGGATATAGTGTCACGGCAACACGCCATCCGCTGGATGATTGCTTCCCGGATTGGGGTGATAGTCTGTATTATACGGTAGAAATATCAAAAGATGCCACTGTGGTTGAATTGTTGAATCATCTTTATGTCCTCATTCCGGTTTTAGATAATCAGAAACATTATTATATCGGCAAGGCTGAAATTGACAAGCTGCTCAAACGCGGTGAAGGCTGGTTGGCAGACCATCCGGAGAAAGAAAACATCACCAAACGCTACCTCAAATACAGGACCAATTATGCCAGAGAGGCCCTGGCGAGGTTAATGGAGCTTAATCCGGCAGATCCAGAAGAAGGGGAAAGCTTAGAAGATTTATCCGAGAAAGACATCGAAGGCGCCATCAACTTAAATGAGCAAAGACTCGGCACGATATTATCTGTTTTAAAAGCCGCAAACGCGAAATCGATTCTTGATCTGGGCTGTGGAGAGGGCAAATTGCTAAAGCAATTGCTAAAAGATCGGCAATTCAAGAAAATCGTCGGTATGGATGTTTCCATCAGGGCTTTAGAAATTGCCGCAGATCGTTTACGCCTGGAAGACCTGCCCCCGGCTTTAAGACAGCGTGTAGAATTAATGCATGGCTCGTTAATGTATCGTGACAGACGGCTGGAAGGATTTGACGCCGCTGCCGTCGTGGAAGTCGTCGAACACCTGGATGTACCGCGGTTGAGAGCCTTTGAGCGGGTTCTTTTCCAATTCGCCAGGCCCAAAACAATCGCGCTGACGACACCAAATCGAGAATACAATATCAAATGGGAGAACATCGGGGCTGAAAGGTTTAGACATAAAGACCACCGGTTCGAATGGACCAGGGAAGAATTCAAAACCTGGTCAACGCAGGTCGCTCAAAAATACGGCTATCAAATCCGCTTTTTATCAATTGGAGACGTCGATGCAACTCTGGGCTCACCGACGCAAATGTGCATTTTCACTCAAGAAGGCAAAGCATAAAGTATAAACTCAAGATGGAAATTAAAATCCCAAAATTTTCTTTGGTTGTTTTAATCGGTGTATCCGGCTCAGGGAAGTCTCGGTTTGCACAGCAGCACTTTGACGTTACCGAAGTGTTGTCCTCGGATTACTGTCGCGCTCTGGTCTCCGATGACGAAAATAACCAACGCGCCACATCAGATGCTTTCGAAGTTTTGCATTTCATCGCCGCCAAAAGATTGGCCGCCGGTCGTCTGACCGTCATTGATGCGACCAACGTTCAGCATGAAGCCCGCAAACCCCTCATCGCCTTGGCAAGGAAATACCATGCCTTACCCTTAGCCATTATTTTCGATCTGCCCGAAAAGATCTGTCAGGCTCGCAACCGTGAGCGCCCGGATAGAAATTTCGGCAAACACGTTATCCGGCAGCAACGTTCACAGCTGCGACGATCGCTGCGAAATCTGAAAAGGGAGGGATTCCGACAGATCGTTAAATTGTCTGCCGAAGAAAAAATAAATCGCGTCTCTGTTGAGCGCGTGCCACTCTGGAATGATAAGACAGAATTGACCGGCCCCTTTGACATCATCGGAGATGTGCACGGCTGCTATGATGAGCTTGTGCAACTGCTTTTGGATCTGGGCTATCGGCCGACATTAACAAACGCAACCGGCCCGATGCAGGGCCCCATTTATTCCCACCCGCAGGACAGAATGGCCGTTTTTCTGGGGGATATTGTGGATCGCGGGCCGAAGATAATAGACAGCATAAAGCTGGTCTACAACATGGTCAACGCAGGCTATGCCCTGTGTGTGCCCGGCAACCACGATACCAAATTGCTGCGCAAATTGCGCGGTAAGGACGTTCAGATTACCCATGGGTTGGCGGATTCGTTGAATGAGATCGAAGCGCTGCCACCAGAAATCTGTGAGGAATTCAAACAAACGACGACCGAATTCCTCGATCGTCTCATCAGTCATTATGCCTTGGATGGCGGCAAACTGATGGTTGCGCATGCAGGTTTAAAACAGGAAATGCAGGGACGCGCTTCCGGAAAAGTCAGGCAATTCTGCCTCTATGGGGAAACAACCGGTGAAACCGATGAGTTTGGCTTGCCGGTAAGATACAACTGGGCCGCGGAGTATCGGGGTCCGGCCACTGTCGTTTACGGACACACGCCGGTACCGGAGCCCGAATGGCTCAACCGAACCATAAATATCGATACCGGATGTGTATTCGGAGGCAAGCTGACGGCATTGCGCTATCCTGAAAAAGAAATCATCTCCATTCCGGCGCAAAAGGTATACTGTGATCCGATTCGGCCTTTAAGATCCCAAGCTGAATCTCCGTCTAAATTCACCGCTCAGCAAAGCCACGACGATATGCTGGATGCCGAAGATGTCCTGGGCAAACGTTTCATCACCACCCGGCTGCGTTCCAGTATCACCATCCGGGAAGCACATGCCACCGCTGCCCTGGAGGTCATGAGCCGGTTTGCCGCCAATCCCAAATGGTTAATATACCTGCCGCCAACCATGTCCCCTTCGGAAACGAGCCTGAAAGACGGTCATCTGGAATATCCCCAGGAGGCCTTTGCATATTATCGCTCTAACGGTATTCCGCAAGTCATCTGTGAAGAAAAGCACATGGGCTCTCGGGCTATTGTGGTTGTCTGCCGGAGCCAGCGCGCAGCCACCAAACATTTTGGAGTCGAAAACGAAGGTATCGGTATCATTTATACCCGAACCGGTCGACGATTTTTTAATGATGCCGGGCTGGAGAAAGCGTTTTTGGACCGCATTCGCCGTGCCATGGATAAATCCGATTTCTGGAATGAATTCAAAACAGAATGGGCATGCCTGGATTGTGAATTAATGCCCTGGTCGGAAAAAGCCCAGGATTTGCTAAAAACCCAGTATGCCGCCGTAGGAGCCACGGCGACGGCTTCACTATCAGATGCCATCAACCATCTTGAAAAAACAGCGACGCGTTCAGATCTTGAAGAAAAGTTCGTCTTACCGGAGCAAAGCAGTGCTGAAGCGTTCGATATACGATCCTGTCTCGATAGATTCGAAACCAGAGCGTTGCGGATCTCAAAATACATAACGGCGTATCGGCAATACTGCTGGCCGGTAAATTCCATCGAGGACCTGAAATTGGCACCCTTTCACCTGCTGGCCACGGAAGGCAAGGTTCACCTGGATCAGGATCATGAATGGCACATGCAAACCCTGACCAACATCTGCCAGATGGATACAACGGTTTTGCTTGGCACGACCTATAAAATAATTGATGTCACAGACGAAGAAAGTATTGGTGCGGGCATAAAATGGTGGGAAGAAATGACGATTAACGGCGGGGAAGGCATGGTTGTAAAACCATTGCAATTCGTAGCCAAAGGGAAAAGGGGGCTCGTTCAGCCGGCGCTGAAATGTCGGGGTCAAGAGTATCTCAGAATTATTTATGGCGCCGAATATTCTGATGAAAAAAACCTTAAACGATTAAGAGCCAGGGCTTTGGGAAAAAAACGTTCCCTGGCCTTGCGAGAATTTGCTCTGGGAATCGAATCTCTGGAACGATTTACCAGAAAAGAGCCCCTGAGACGAATTCATGAATGTGTGTTTGGGGTGCTGGCTCTCGAAAGTGAGCCGGTAGATCCGCGTCTATAAGGGTTTGGCCCGTTAGCCCGTTTTGCCGGTTATTAGTCGTTTAACGGGTCAACAGGCTAACTGGCTTAACCGGCTCAACCATTAACTTTAGGCACTTGTCGCTTAAAACTTCATTAATTCCGGCATAGTTCTAAACAGCTAAATTTGGAGTAATCCATGACAAAAGTCGACGAACATGTTTTTACGCGATTAAAAGTATCGATATATTCCATTATCGTGGGATTGCTGATCGGTGGGTGATCTATGGATCGCCTTTAAACTCATTCCGCATAAAACCGGATCCTGGGTTCAGGGTACTAAAACAGGGATAGAGATCTGGGAGCTTTAATTTTTCATTCCGAATTCCGCATTCCGACTTGCGCCTTCTATTCACCTTCCCCTTGATTTCCTTCAACATTATTGATAAATCATCTCCAAACTTCATGGATATCATCAATTCTGCTCGATCTCCATTTAAGCGTCAGGAGGATCTATAATTGTTTCTAGAATTCAAAGACCCCGCCTCTCGAAATGAGAGCGGGGTTTTTATATGGAGGGCCCCCATTGGGATACCAAAGAAAAAGAGCAGTTGATTATGCTGAAGACGAATACGAGACGGTCATGTCGACGAATTTGTATGCCGCCTTTAATACCTGTCAACTGGCCTATCCGATGTTACAAAAATCACCGCGCGCTGCCGTGGTAAACATGGCCTCCGTAGCGGGATTGACGCATTTGCGCTCGGGAGCACCCTACGGCATGAGCAAGGCGGCTTTGTCGCAACTCACCCGCAACCTGGCCGTCGCGTGGGCGGGTGACGGGATCCGGGTAAACGCGGTGGCGCCCTGGTACACGCGGACACCACTGGTCGAACCGGTGCTGTCGAATAAGGATGATTACGCCGAGATCATCAATCGAACCCCCATGGGCCGGGTTGCAGAGGCCGAGGAGGTGGCAACGGTGGTCGCTTTTCTGTGTATGCCGGCGGCATCTTACATAACCGGCCAGTGTATCGGCATAGACGGCGGCTTTTTAATCAATGGATTTTGATCTACCCCAAATCGCCTAATGATTTCGGCGTCGCCAGCGGGAGCGTCGCAATAATGCTTGAGGCGGCCCTGGAATCACGCTATAAACATCAAAATTGTCGCCCGACGTATTATATGCAAAACCTAAAACCAAAACATGATGAATAATTTTTCTTTAGCCCGGAACAACTGGGATCTGAAATGATCGGCTGTTTTTTCAATAAAAAACACTGCAATGAAAGACCATTTAAGAAAAGGTTAGGTTAAGCATGATAAACGAAAATGACGATTTGAAATACAAGAGCGCCTTGGACCTAAATCTTGATCCCTTTTCATCCGATTCGGACCTTAGTTTCCTGTATGAATACGAATCCCTTGAGCAAAGTTTCGCAATGCTCAATAATCTGATTCAAAGCACGGAAATTATTGTTCTCGTCCTCGGTGAGAACGGTTCTGGTAAGACGATGCTGCTAAACCGATATCTGAAGTCGTCCAAAGCAGGCTGGAAAACGTCGCGAATTCGAATCCACCCGGTGGCCGAAAAAATACAACCGGATCTATTTAAGGAAATGGATAGCTATCCTGCGTATGTATTGAAGGATTCCAGTGATCCGATTATCATGATCGATGATGCCCATACGCTTGATAAACATCAATTGCAATTTGTGCTCCAGAACGCCAGGTCTTCGGACGATTCAAAAAATGTGAAACGCTTTGTACTTTTTGGGGAGCCCGGCTTAAATGAAATGCTTTCAGAGCTTGAAGACTCACTGCACACAAACATCGCGATTAGCAAAATTTTCTTGCCCCCCCTGACGAGAGAGGAAACTGCCGGGTATCTGAATTACAGACTTGCCGTTGCCGGTTATGTGGGAAAAAGTGCGTTTCCGGCTTCAGCAGTCAAGCAAATACACCGCTCATCAGAAGGCCTACCGGGTCAAATTAATGCCCTCGCCGCTGAATGGCTTAAAAATAAATACTCCGGTAGCAAAAAGGGTTTCGGGATTTTTCGGCAAATGATGGATCAACCACGGACCCTCGGCTGGGTGGCTGCCGGCTGTGCTCTCGTCGCAATAATTTTGGTTGGCCTGTATTATTATCTGGCTGTTTCGGTGCCGCAACCGAATATTAAACGCTATCAGGCTAAAATCATTCGAAAGAAAATCATGCCGGGCAGCCATCTTGGACAAACTCTGCCTGCGGCATCCACATCCAAAACGCTCATCAAAGAAACCCAAAATTTTCAGCCTGTTGAACCTGTGAAAGAAAAAACGCTTCAACCGGCCGAAACACTTGAAGAAGAAGCAATGGCACTTGCGCAAAAACCTTCGGCGTCCCCTGCACCGATAAGCGCGCCAGAAGATCAATCTACGTCTGAACCCGTCTCTGATAAAAAAGACATCGAAGCAATATCGGCGCAGGAACCAGAATCACAAGAACTTCGGCGTGGGGCAGGAGAAATTCATCGAGAAAAATGGCTGCTCACCCAGAATTCCGCCTATTACACCATCCAAATACTGGGTGTACGCAGTGAGAAACGACTGCAAGATTTTGTTGAAAAGAATATACGGCCAAAAGAACGTAATATCGCCTATTATCACACCCGTTATAAGGGTAAAGACTGGTATCCATTGCTTTATGGGGTTTATGCCACCAAAACCGAGGCATCATCGGCGATGAAGGAATTACCGCCAACAGTACAAAAGGCCTCACCCTGGATTCGGCGAATGTCTTCTGTGCATAGGGCCATCCAAGTGCAGTCAACAAAAAAATAAGATCGATTTCGAGCAATGTGTTGTTCGAATATCGTATTTAAGGAGCATAAGATAATGAATACCATGACAGCGGTAGTCCTCATCGTCGCTATTGGAACCTTTGGCGGGCTATATAGAGCCCGAATCAAGGCGAATTCTCAAAAAACAGATAAAGACTTCGAAGATCTTTCGCGGCGCGTTGCGCGCCTGGAAGACCGAATCGCCAATTTGGAAACACTTGTATTGGAAAAAGAAAAATCAAAGCAATTTTCCGATTTGTAAACATCCGCGACAACCTTTACGTAACATTCACCAATTTGGAACCTGATATCAACGAAATCATAGAGGGTAAGGAGGAAAACAATGCGCCATAATAAATGTGTTTATGGTATCTTCCTGATTTGCTTCCTGCTCGTTGCCTGTGTTTCCAAGGACTCGTACGAAGAGCTTGAGGCCACACTTGCCGATACCCGGGCTCAACTTGAAGAAAAAAGCAGCCAAATCAAAGAATTGAAATCAAAATTGAAGCATTTCGAGGAAGAATTACGGAAATCCGAAGAAAACCGGAAACAGCTTCAGCAAGATCTCTCAGGGCTCCAAGCACAAACCAGCGAACTGGAAAATACCAATTTACAGCTCACCCAGCGTTTGAACGGCCTGGGAATCGAACTGGAAAAAAAGGATTCGGTGGTTTTACAAAAAGAAGATGTAATCAAACAGCACAATGAATCCAAACGTGCCCTGGAAACCAAATTACAGGCTTTACAGACACAAATTGATCAACGCGAACAGAAAATAAAAAACCAGGAAACCACGCTGGCAACCCTTGAAAATACAAAAATCCAGATCAAAACCAAAATAAAGCAGCTTGAATCTCAACTCGCATCCCGGGAAACACGCATAACTGAACAAGACAAAACGATTAAAGATTTGCAAAAAACCAAACGCCACATCGAAACCGATTTGAAAAAACAAATCAAGTCCCATCAAATCAAATTAGAAGAGATGGAAGGAAAGCTTAAAGTAACATTTATCGATAAAATCCTGTTTGATTCCGGCAGTGTTCGTATCAATAAAAATGGCCAAGAGCTATTGTTAACCCTTGCGGAAACCCTCAGAGAAAATCACAACCAGAATATCATAATCCAGGGACACACCGATAATGTGGAGATCGGACCGGAATTGCGCAAATTCTATCCCACGAATTGGGAATTGTCCGCAACCCGGTCTACAACTGTTTTGCGCTATTTGATAGAAAGTGCCGGGATCGCCCCCGAACGTTGTGTGGCCTCCGCCTATAGCTACTATAAACCAGTGGCATCCAATAAATCCGAATCCGGGCGCAAACAAAACCGCCGGATTGAAATCATCCTGGTTCCACTGCGTTGATGGTCATCGAAAGCTTTTAAAATGAAACTATCTGACTTTATTGAAAGTAAAGATATTATTTTACTTGATGGTGCCATGGGCACCCAACTGGCCATTTCGGGCTTGAAGATGGGCGGGCACAATAATGTTACCCATCCTCAGCAGGTTTTGGATATTCACCGGAAGTATGCGGATTGCGGCTGTGACATTCTGATAACCAATACACTCACGATGAATAGAATCTACATCAAAACCCACCGATTGGATGTGCCTGTAAAGGATGTGAATATAGAGGGCGCACGGCTCGCCAAATCCGCCGCAGGCCGCCGGAAATATGTATTGGGCGATATAAGCTCAACCGGCAAATTGCTCGCACCTTATGGAAATCTTGCCGAAGAAGATGCATATAGTGCTTTTTTTGAACAGGCATCGGCGTTGGCCAAAGGCGGCGTGGATGGCTTCATCATAGAAACAATGATTGACTTGAGAGAAGCACTATGCGCCTTGCAGGCGTGCAAAGCAGCGGCGTCGCTGCCCATCATGGTGTCGATGGCCTTTGCCAATTCGCACAACGGCGGCCGCACCGTTATGGGCAATTCGGCCCGGGAATGTGCTATCGCTTTAACCAATGAAGGTGCTGTGGCAATCGGCGCGAACTGCGGTGATCTTGACCCGAGCCAAATGGCATCGGTTATCGCGCTGCTTCGGAAAGAAACCTCGTTGCCGATACTGTCAATGCCCAATGCAGGAACGCCAAAATTAATTGACAATCAAACCGTCTTTGATCTATCACCCGAAGACTTTGCCTCGGGTCTAGATGCCTGTATCCAGGCTGGAGCGCGTCTCGTAGGGGGGTGTTGCGGCACAACTCCGGCCCACATTCGGGCCGTTAAAAAAATATTATAGATTAGGCTCAAGATTTAAACTATATTGCACTCCATTTATTCTTTTCAGAAGTTATTTCGGTTTCAGGTGTCGGGTGTCAGGTGTCAGCAACTCGATTGTGGATTGCGGGTTGAACATCATAATGGTTTTATTGCCTCGTGTTTTTCTAATGATATTCAGAATTCCGAATTCAATTGCCTCCGTCATCTGACTTCTGTTTTTAGTCATCTGTTATCTGAAACCTGACACCCGACACCTGAAACCATAAATTTTTGATTATTAGAATTTGTTATTATACCCAGGTCGCCCAAAATAATGAAAGCATTAATGATACGGCCCTACCGAAATGAAGATGAGCAAGAGGTTATCGATTTGTGGTTTACATGCCGCCTGGTGGTCCCGGCCAACAACCCCAAACGAGATATCGAGCGCAAGCTTCTTGTTAATCCAGAATTGTTTCTCGTTGGTTGCTTACACAAACAGATTGTCGCTACGTGTATGGCAGGCTATGAGGGACACAGGGGTTGGATTAATTATCTGGCGGTTTCTCCGGATCATCGGCGTCAAGGCTTTGCCACAATGATGATGCAGGAAGCGACAAAACGATTAAAATCTTTCGGCTGTCCAAAAATCAATATACAGATTCGCACAACCAATAAGACGGTAATCGCATTTTATAAAAGTATCGGCTTCACAAACGATGATGTCCTGAGTATGGGAAAACGACTGGAACCTGACCCGCCCTTTGTCTTTTCGAAAAACAAATCATCCTTCTGACGACAGGTCTAATGGACAGCTGGAAACCGGAATCACCGGAAATAGACGCATTGACGTCGGCTTCGACATTATCGGAATCGAGTCAAATTGCTCAAACCATCGCGGGAAAGGTGCTGGGTATTATTCAGGTTCAGAGAAAATTATAATCTTTTATAGTTACGATAATATCGTAATACGCGTCGCACGTATTGTTCGGTTTCTCTGTAGGGCGGGATGGTTTTGTTGTAATTATCTACGGTGGTGGGGCCGGCATTATAAGCCGCAAGGGATAAGGCTAATTTTCCATCAAAGCGATCATAAAGATATCTGAAATAACGTGTGCCCCCCATAATATTTTCTTCTGGATCAAATGGATTTTGGATATCCAAGTGTTGAAAATTCTCAGGCATAATTTGCATCAATCCCATGGCCCCTTTTTTAGATACCGCGCGTGGATTAAAATCTGATTCTGCCTTAATAATTGCCTTGACAAGCCGAGAATCAACACCGTAAACCTCTGATGCAGTGGTTATCAGTTCATCATATTTATCCGTGGAGTGAAAGGTTCTGGAATTGAAACGTTTTTCCCGCAAATAGACCTTATAATCACGATCTGATGCAGTGGGCGTATTGGTGAAATGCATGACACCGTTTTCGTCAATATACATATAGATATCGGCATTGACGGTGAGAGGTGTTGAAAATAGAAAAATAATGGTAAAAACAAAAAGAAAGCAAAATGATAAAATTCCGTACCGGCACTTCATAGTCTCTGGCGTATCCTCTAAATCTTAGCTAAAATTTAATGAAATCCCACCCCGACCTGTATCTTTTTCTATTCACTAGCGTATACTAAATCTTACCTCAGTTTTTGATTAAAGACAAGCAATTTATAGGTATTATCAATGATTTTAACGTGTTGGAGATCAAGCCCACAATATTTAGTGTAGCCTGGAAAAGTAAAACTCAACACCGTGTAGTACCTAGCTAGGCTAAAGTAATTATCGGTCCAACCAAAAAAAACTTAAATCCATGAGAATTTAGAATAGGGTGAGTTGTTGCTGATCTGTCTTGTTCTTTTTCTTTTTTTT
>JASFPE010000022.1:0-23117 GCA_050116155.1 Desulfobacterales bacterium | reverse complement strand
TACAGAGGCAGTGCAGCTGAAATATGCAATTGTCAAAGAGATCCTCGATACCGGCAAAAGAATGAAGTTGAATCGGATAATTTCCGAATCTCCGGACATATTTACCGAGATGGCCGTCCTAGCGGTAGGACATAAAGGAGAGAAATATGAATAAATCGATTCGTGAAGCCGATGAATTTTTAAGAGATTTTCAATAAAGCGTTGATCGAATGAAGATCTTAATAAAAGATTTTTATCATCGTGACACCATTCAGGTCGCAAAGGATCTACTCGGCAAAAAGCTAGTGAGACGACAGAAAGGGCGGACATTGAGCGGCATGATTGTTGAAACCGAGGCCTATCTGAGCCATACGGACAGTGCCAGTCATGCATTTAAAGGGCAAACACCGCGCAATAGCGTGATGTTCGGACCGGCCGGAAGAGCATATGTGTATTTTGTTTATGGTATGCATTACATGTTCAATATTGTTACCGAAGATAAAGGTAGTCCGGGTGCCGTCTTAATCCGTGCAGTCGAGCCCTTAGAAGGCCTGAATCAGATGGAAGCGCGACGGAAGAAAACCGGTAAGGATTTGACCAATGGTCCAGCCAAGCTTTGCCAAGCGATGGCAATTGATAAATCCCTCAATGGTTGGGATTTGACCTGCGGCAAAACATTGTGGCTGGAAGATTATAAGGCCATACCCGACACCCGGGTTATTCGTAGTCCCCGAATTGGAATCGATTATGCCGATTCAAAAGATCGTCAGGCCAATTTACGATTTTTGGTCGACAAAGATATAGATTCTAATCCATAAAGGTTCAAGCTTCAGGTTCAGGATACGTGCTTTAATTAACGCTGAACCCTGGTCGCCTTTGGCGCCGCCAGAGGCGGGTAAACCTCTGAACCCCTGCAAAGAAAGAAGGGAAAACCAGATGGGAAAAATAATGATTGAAGTTGAAGGATTAGCCATTGCGGCGGAGCTAAACAATACGCCCACAGCTCAAGAAATCGCGCAGCTGCTTCCCCTTGAAGGAAGTGCAAATGTCTGGGGAGAAGAAATTTATTTCGATATCCCCTTGCAGGCAGAACTTGAACCGGATGCGCGCGAAGAAGTGGACGTCGGAGATTTGGGTTATTGGCCGGCAGGGCCGGCGTTTTGCATTTTTTTCGGCCCTACCCCGGTAAGCAGGGGAGACAAACCGCGGGCTTACAGTCCGGTTAACGTTTTTGGCAAGGTGGTCGGAGATGCCAAGCAATTTAAGTCTGTTCCCAGCGGAGCGACAATTTATGTCAGCCTTGCATAAAATGGTTAGCCCGTATGCCCGTTAAGACCGTTCGCCGGTTAAAAATAAGTCTGAATGAATGCTTAACCGGCTAACAGGCGTAACGGGCAAACCGGCAAAACCGAATTTAAGAAAGGAGGATATTGAAATGGCTAACGATCCCGGAATCGGCGATAAAGTTATGGCAAAGGTTCTAAGTGTTAAGGGAGAATGCTCGGCAGCACATGCAGCCGGAGAGAGTTTTGAAATCAGTTGCCACAATCCCGGCGGATTGTGCGGCTTTTTTTATCATGATATTTTTCCGAGTCTCCAGGTATTTCAATTCGGTGGCAGCCTTCCCTGGTGGGAGGGCGATACTATTCAATTGCAGTGTCCGGATCTGGATAACCTTGTGACCATTCAATTGGAAAGGTTCCGGCGGCAGTAAATTGCAAAAGGAGGTTATATGAAAGAGATGATTGCATATTGTGGTCTGGCATGTCACGAATGTGGCGCTCATTTAGCCACCAAGAACGATGATGATCAAAAGCGAGCCGAGGTTGCGCAAGAGTGGTCAAAATTATTCAAGACCGAAATTAAGCCCGAAAGTATTAATTGTGACGGTTGCCAATCTGATTCAGGGCGTCTTTTCAGCCATTGCAATGTTTGCGAAATAAGAAAGTGTGGCAAGGATAAAGATGTTCAAAATTGCGGGCATTGCGCCGACTATCCCTGTGATAAACTCGATTGGATTTTTAAGGTGGAACCGGAGGCCAAACGGCGCTTGGACGGGATAAATACGGCTTCATAAATGGAAAAAAATGTCGCCGGGTCTTTTCTCCAACGGCCGACCTGGCAGAATCTCGTCAAAGGTAAAGCATAAACTTGGATAAAATCGTTTACGGAGTTTCTGGAGAGAGAAATGATGAACTCAGTTTTCGCTAAAGTTATTTACACCGGAACAAAGGTTATCTCAGATGCTTATATTGTTTTCAACCAACAAAAGATCTCCAGTATTTCAACTTCCAAAAAGGGTAAGCTGGTGGGCAAATTTGCCGTGATCACCCCGGCATTTATCGATGCGCACAGTCACATCGGCATGGCCAGAGCTGGAGAGCCCAGTGAACAGAGTGAAGCCAATGATCAATCCGAGTCGATACTGGCGATAGCCGATGCTCTGGATTCGGTTCAAATGGATGACAGTGCTTTAACGGATGCGATTGAAATGGGGGTGTTGTATTCATGTGTGGTGCCCGGCAGCGGCAATATTATCGGCGGAAAATCGGCCGTTATTCGAAATTACGCCCTGACCAGTACGCGTGCGCTGTTTGCCCGTGCAGGGTTGAAGTCGGCTTTCGGATTTAACCCGATGAAAAATAAAAGCTGGAAAGGCAAAAGACCCTCTTCCCGTATGGGGGCGCTGGCCATTTTGCGCGGCAAACTCGATGAGGTACAACAAAAAGTCAAAAAATTTCGCAATGCCAAAGGCAGCAAAAAACAAGATATTACCTTTTCTGCAGAAGAAGTTGTATTGCGAGAAGTGCTGGAACGCAGGACACCTTTGCGGGCCCATGTTCATAAGATCGACGACATTGCCACTCTGCTGCGACTGGTGGATGATTTTAAGATTAAGGTGATTGTCGATCATGCCCTGGATGTTCATCAGGGGCAAATCTTCCGGGAGTTGAAACGTCGCAAAATACCCGTGGTGTATGGTCCTGTTGATGCCTTTGCCTATAAAGTCGAGCTGAAACACGAAAGCTGGCGAAATATTCGTCACCTGATAGATTCAGAGGTCGAATTTGGTTTGATGACCGATCACCCCGTCACCCTTGCACGTCAACTATTAATGCAGACCCGCTGGTTTCTGCGGGCCGGCCTGTCGAAACAGGAAGCGATCGAATTGATCAGCCGCAAAAATGCCCGCATACTGGGCATTGATGACCGTATCGGCACGCTTGAGAAAGGCAAGTGGGCGTCTTTTAGTTGTTGGAACGGAGATCCGTTTGATCTGGCGAGCTATCCGGTGGCGGTGTATGGGGAAGGCAAACTGCGATTCTCCGATATGTAAACCGAATCTATGATTAAAGCGTCAAAATTAATAGATTATTATAAAAAAGTATATTAATTTTAAATGCTTATTCAATTTGTCGAAACATTTTTCGACGAATTCACGATTTTATTGGTTGAAAATCCAAAACCATTGAATATATTATTAGGAAAATGAGCCAACTCGATAGCGAGGAGGGAGAATGATATGAATAAGCATAAGATTCGTTTGGTTGGCCTAATGCTGGGTTTTACCGCTGCCGTCGTTATGGGAGTAAGCCTTGCCCAGGCTGAAGAAAAAAAAGACATGCAGGGCTGGGGGATCGATGATGCTTACAACAAGCATTATAATATCAAGGAATATGAAAAGCTCCGGGCCTGGGTGGTGCGCGTAAAGGAAGTTATTCCCATGCCCGGCATGTCACCGGCGACTGCCATGGAAGTGCGTGAGGGAGATGAAATTATTGAGGTGCATATCTGTCCCACCTGGTACAAGAAACCCGAAGATATTCGGGTCAAGAAGGGTGAGCGCATCAAAATAAAGGGCGTTTGGGCTTATATTGACGGCAAGGATGTTTTCATGGCTTCAAAGATAAAAAGGGATCCCGACTTTGAGATCGTCAAAGTTCGCCTAACCAAGGACGGTACGCCTTTTTGGACCATGACACCCGAACGGCTTGCCAAAGAACTGGCGCAAAAATAGCTCAACATCATCCGGTAACGAAGAATTTGCGACCGGCAGATACTCGGAAATAAGTGATGACGACGCGACAGTGCAGCCCTGGTGAATTGCTTGAATTATCTGGAGTATTCTGGAAGACCTGTGCTTTGCATACGGCTGTAAAACTGGATGTGTTTACGGTTATTGGCGACGACCAATTAACTGCCAAGCAGATCGCCAAGTCGCTCAAGGGCGCTCAGCGGGGAGTAGAAAGACTTCTGAACGCCCTGGTGGCGATGGAGCTTTTGGAAAAAATCGACGACAGGTTTGTCAATTTACCTTCCAGCCAGACATTTCTCTCGAAAACCTCACCGAAATATATTGGCCACATCATTTTGCATCATCATCATTTGATGGAGTCATGGTCACAGTTGGATGAATCCGTTCTCTCCGGTCAGCCGATCCGCGCCCGTTCTTCCTTTCATAAGAAAGCCTGGCGCGAAAGCTTTTTAATGGGCATGTTCAATATGGCGATGAATATGGCGCCGGTGCTGGTGCCTTTAATCGACCTTTCTGATAGGCATCATCTCCTCGATGTCGGCGGTGGGCCCGGAACATACGCCATTCACTTCTGCCAGAACAATCCACAATTGAGGGCAACTGTTTTTGACTTACCCACCACCCGGCCGTTTGCCGAAAAGACCATCGAAAAATTCGAGCTCTCAAGCCGTATTGATTTTATGGCGGGCAATTATCTTGACGATGAGATCAGGGGATCCTATGATGCTGCCTGGCTTTCGCATATCCTGCACGGTGAAGGACCTGAAGCATGCCAAGATATCATTCACAAAACGGTTTCAGCGTTGGAAAGTGGGGGGTTAATCATTGTACATGACTTCATCCTGAACAATACCTTGGATGGGCCACTCTTCCCGGCGCTTTTTTCATTAAATATGCTATTGGGAACCTCTGCCGGTCAATCATATTCCGAAGAACAGATTATGGGTCTGCTTTCGGAAGCCGGTGCCAAAGACCTTCGGCGAATTCCCACGCAAACCCCGAATGATTCTGGAATTATTGTGGGTGTTGTCTGATGTACCCAGTTTAAATCGAATTCCACATTTTTTGCCCCTGACTTATTAGTCCCACCTAATACGTATCAAATTTGGCAGATTGATGGCTTATAAATGCTGGCCGTGTAACCAACACTTGACAAAATAAGAGTATAATGATGAACTTCATATTTCGTAGTGAAAAACACGTTGATGATATTGGAGTTTGAAAGGAGCCTATACGGATGTCTGAATCGGCATATGAGCCCACAGAAATTATGGGGCAGCAGATATTCGGCCTTCCAGTGGATCGTGAAACCCTGTTTTCCAACCATAAAAAGATCTATAAAAAAAGAGTCGAGAAACGCCAGCGAAAGCTGATTGTGAAAATACCGTTTCTCAAGCCGTTTTTGAAAAAAGGTGAAAAAGTATTGCTGATCACCACTGGATATTCTCCTTTGGCGTCTGTTGCCCAATATCTGACTGCCTTCGTATTTATTTATCTTAAACGTTCGTTGTTTGTTTTCACCAATTATCGCATCATTCATGTTCCCACCACCCCGTCCTATAAGTATAAGGGTTCCTTTGCACAGATTGCCTATGCCGGCTGCAAATCTATCTCACTTAAAGGCGGAAGCCTCGTTGTCGAATATGTAAAATTCGGGAAAGTAGAAACATTTAAAAGCATTCCGGTTTCGGAAAGGAAAAAAATAAAAGAGTTGCTCAAGCAGTTTGCTATTTCAGGTACAAAAAGTGATCTGGCCGAACGATTGCATCTCTGTCCCCGGTGCGGCAGTCGGTTGACGCAAGGCAAATTTCGATGTGAAGACTGTCAATTGAAGTTTAAGGGCAAATTGCTGGCCAGAATTGTTGCCATAATCTTCCCGGGTGGGGGTTATTTCTATACCCGGCATTATTTAATTGGTCTGCTCAACGCCGTGTTAGAATTATTTTTGCTGGCATATTTAGCGGTGACCATCAATGATGCCCTCAAAGGCGTTAAGGAAAGCCTGTATTATGCTATCGCCCTTTCGGCGATATTTCTCATCATAAAGATCATTTCGGTAGTACATTCAACGCATTTTATTGGCGAGTTTATACCCAAAGACAAAAAGCTAAAACCGATCGGCCCGTCTGCAAAAAAGAAAAAAGCGACGCAAGAACCATCAACCCCCACATCATCTGTGGCCTGAATCCATTTTTACTTATTCCACGAAAACAGCGAGGCGCCGATAATCAGAAATGCAAGGGTCATGAGAGCAAGAATGGTAATTTCAATGCTGACGTCCATCAAGCCAGCACCGTCATGCATGATCCGCCGAACGGCTTTTAGCATGTGGGTGAGTGGAAAAATCTGAGCCGCGGTTTTCACCCATTGCGGAGCACCTTCCAGGGAAAACCATACCTCGGACAAAAACATCATCGGCCAGGATATAAAATTTAGAATCCCGGTGGTAAACTCTTCGCTGGTTCCCCGTGATGCCAGAATTAATCCCAATGCTGTCAGGCTGAGGCTGCCTAACAAAAATACCACAAAAAGATCCACATATGAGCCTTCAACCGCAAACCTAAAAATCAGATCACAGCCTGTCCATACCACCAAAAGGGTGAACATCAGCAGAAAAATTCGCGAGATGGCCTGAGCGGTCAAATATTCAAATGCATTCAATGGGGTGACTTTCAAACGCTTGAGGGCACCGTTTTTTCGATAGCGTACCACGATATATCCCACCCCCCAAAGCGCGCTGAACATCATGTTCATGGCCAATATTCCGGGAAACAGCCAGTCGATATAGCGGATAGAACTGCCCTGAATTTCTTTCTTTTGCGCTCGGACATCGCCTTGTGGTGAAATTAAACTGGCTTTGAATATCTGCTCGACCACATAACCTTTGGGTGAGGCATCGCTGACCCAGTAAGCATACGGGGGTTTGCCGATTTTTAATAAAAAATCTATCCTATGATATTTTAGCTTGTTCAATCCTTCGGTGGCCGAAGGTATACCGATGAATTTAAGATAGCGGGCGTTGCGAAACTGGTCTGGTATGTCAATCTGGTCAACACGCACGCTGCCGGGCGTATGCGGAAAGATGCCGATTTTATACTCGGTGTAAGTCTTGCCGCCGAATATGATCCCGAAACCGGCCACAATTAAAAAAGGAAATAAAAAATTCCAGCCAAATGCCGAACGATCTCTAAAGAACTCGCGGTTTCTCGCAATTAATATGGCCCAAAATCTTCTAAAGCTCATGGCTACTCTCGCAATTTTCGTCCTGTCAAATTTAAAAACACGGTTTCCAGGTTGGGTGAACGCACGGATATTTCAGACAGATCAATGTTGTACGACAGCAATTGATCCAGGCATGCATTGACATCGTCTGTCATAATTTCAACCGTGTCTTTGACCTCTTGAAACGGCAATGATAATTCCTGCCCTGAAAGCCGAAGATGGCTTTTCGGCAAGATGACGGTTACATGTTGACTGTAGCGTTTGATGAGATCCTGCGGCGTACCCCGGGCGATGATTTGACCGTAGTCCATAATGGCAATTTCATCGCAAAGATGCTGCGCCTCCTCCATATAGTGGGTGGTCAGAATCAGTGTTTTGCCTTCCGTTTTGATATCCTGAATCAGATGCCATAAATTGCGTCGTGCTTGGGGATCCAGGCCGGTGGACGGTTCGTCTAAAAACAGCATTTGCGGCTGGTTGATGAGGGCCAGTGCAAGCAGAAAGCGTTGGCGTTGTCCCCCGGAAATTTTATCATTATATTGATCGAGAAATTCCGAAAGCTGGCATAGGGCCACCAGCTCATCGATGCTGGCTGTAGTGCGGTACAGGCGTTGAAAGGTTTCCAGTGTTTCCCGAATCGTCAAAAAGTTTAGCAGGGCGGTGTCTTGAAACTGGATGCCGACGTCGTCACGAAACGCGGCAGTCCGGGGCAAGCCTTTGTACAATATTTCGCCCGATGTTGGTGGGATCACATCTTCGATGACCTCGATGGTGGTTGTTTTCCCGGCCCCATTGGGGCCGAGTAAACCAAAACAGATTCCCGGGTCTATCGAAAAACTGACATCGTTAACGGCAACAATATCGCCGAATTTTTTAACTAAATTTTTAACTTCGATCAACGCTGCCATGTCGAACTTAAATTGATTTGAAGTGAATAAAAACTGCGGCGATGTCTGCGATGGTCAATAAAACAACCTCAGTGGCCAAATAGCATTCAAAAAGAAAAAATGCTCTGATATGATAAGCATTTTGAAAAAGCAATCAATGATTTTTTATGATATCCACTTCAAATTATACGCTGACTCCCTCTTGGGGTATTGGCGAGATATGTCAGATTCTGAATGGTCTCAAATTTCTCGCTGACTCAGCAAATATCTGCAATTTTCACAAATTGCAGATTAGATCATGATATCAAAAAGAAAAACAAGTCCACAGAATTTCACATTCAGGCACGCCATCTCTAGTTTTAGGCAAGCCAAAATTTGTTCTATTAGCTGAAATAATATACAATTCCCTTTAAAAATAATGGGCCACTACATATTGTGGTATGCCCTTTCCCAAATCTCTTGAATTTCGTATATGGATATGAAACAAATATCGCAGGAATTGGTGTACAACGCCAATTCCATATTATGGCAAGTAAACACAAATCTTACTCATCAGAAAATAATGGATAAAACACCTCTAACTAACGTCCCAGATCCTAAATTTCTATACTCGGGCATGTCTATGACATTAAAAGTCCCTGTGAAACAAACAGGAGGTAAATGAAGAAAGTGATTTATGTCTGTGTCTTTCTTTTGATCTCAATTGGGAGCGCTTGTGCACAGAATAACAGTGAGATTTCGGAATTCTCCATCAAAGATACCGTCAATGGTTTCACTGCTGAACAGTCGCGTCAGTTTAAGCAAGAATTTGGCGTTGCTTCTGCACTAAGTACCAGTCCATTATCTGTCTGGTTTCACAGCCACGCTTCCCAGATTTTTCCAACCGCTATAGTGCCGCGCCGGCAACCCGCCCAGATGCTGCCATCGGATATAATTCCAGAAATTGGTAAGGAGGTGGCTAAGACTGAACTTGGTGAGCCCTATAAAGGCGCAGTTGAGTCCATGCTTGAGGTTATGAAGGAAGCAAAATCCGCCAGCAAGCCTGGTGAGTATTACACTTATTCCTCTACTGCAACGCAAGCGCTGGTAATACTTACCGAAGCTGTTACTGGACAAACCTGGGCTGACGCGTTCGACGCACGTATTTGGTCCAAAATGGGTGTAGAGGGATCCTTGCAGGTTCACCTATCGCCCGATGGGTATGCGCTTGGACATGGTATTTTGTCTTTGCGGCTGCGCGATCTTGCACGCTTCGGAATGCTCTATACGCCAAGCTGGAAGAAGGTTACGGCAGAACCGATCGTGACACCTGAAATACTGAAACGAACGAGCGAATCGAATCGAAGCCGTGCATTCTACCGGGCAGGTCCTTCCGGCGAGAATTTCATGAAAAGACTTGGAGACAACAATGTGCGTACCGCTGCTCGACAGTGGGATGCGATTTGGGATGATGGAGATTTTTTCAAGAGTGGTCTCAATACTCAAGGAATTTATGTGTCACCAGTGCGAGGTCTAGTGATCGCCTATTTCTCTGTAGAACCCAAACAACAGGTCCAGAAGTATTTGCGGCCGATTGTAACCTCAGGCCTATTCGATAAATAACAGAGATCGCAAGACAACTATTACATTCACGTACTTGAGTGGCATTGGCTGGCACAAGCCACCTAACAAGGCGCTGTCGTCGAACAAATATTCCGCTGCGCTCCACATATGCCGCAAAGCGCGACGTTAAACATATCTGTTATATATCCGTAATTATTCAAATTTATGGATATCATTATGATATCCCAACTCAGTTATAATTTTCAACCATTAAAGCCTCATACAACATATAGTGTGAGGCTCTTATTTTAGATTAGCAGATCAAATTGATAATGAAATAGTCTTGGAGTCGAAGATTCGATTCAGGCACGAAATCCAAAATGTAGCTTATTGCGTGAAATGTTTCATTTTCGTATGAAACATATCACAAGGGTTTGAACTAAAAAACATCTACCAGAAACTCGATGTCGGTAAACGCCGCGAGGCAGTTGAAAAAGCAAAAAATCTTGGAATTTTTTAAATGGGGTTATAAAATTGCGGTTTGACGGAGCAATTCATAAAACGGCATAAAAACAAGTGTCGTCTTATGAATTTTAATGGTTTTGCTCAACTCGAGATTAATGATATAGGCTTGCTCCGGGTTGTACCTGTCGATGAAACTGCGTAAAGATACCGGCATCTTATCTCCCTTCAGCGCTTTATACTTAACTTCAACTGGAATGAGTCTTTTACCGGCTTCGATCACGAAATCCACCTCGGCTTTATCCTTTGTCCGCCAGTAATTTAAATTGGCTGCTTTGAATCTGATTTTTTCTTTTAATAGCAAAAAACCCAGGTTTTCAAAAACAAAACCTTTTTCCGCAGGGCTTTCAAGGTGTCCAAAAAGACCCAGGGGATAATTTCTTAATCCCAGATCCCAGAAATAGGGCACGGGTGATTTGCTGATTTCTTTTCTGACATTGCGCGCATAGGGTGTCATCAACTCTACTAAAAATATCTTTTGAGCATACCATAGATACTTCTTAACGGTTGCAAACGAAACATTCAATGTCGATGCCATTTCAGAATAGTTCAGCAGCTGCCCGACCTGTCCGGCAAGGATTTTTATCATAGCGCTAAAGACCTCAGGTTTGTCCAATTTGAGGAGGTAGGCAATATCCTTTTCGAGCACACTGCGGTAAATGTCATCAATGAGTCGACGTTTTTCACGTTGTTCGGCCGCGATGACAATTCTGGGGTATCCACCGAATTGCATGTATTCAGACAGAAGCTGCCGCGCCCTGTCTTTTTCGATTGCCATAAAATCGGCGAGGCTTTCTTTATACCGGTAATCCGTGCGGTGGTTGATAAATTCCTCAAAAGTTATGGTGGTTAACTCAAACAATCGTTTGCGGCCGACCAGCGATTCATGGATCTTTTGTTTTAGTTCCAGGCTGCCGGAGCCGGAAACAATGAATTTATAAGGCAATTTAAGATCAAATAGGCCCTTCAAAAAAAGACCGGCATCTTCTTTGCGCTGGATTTCATCTATGAAAACATAACCGCGCTGTTGCTGACCCAGTTCCAGCTCGATTTTTTTTAGAAGGGCAGTCTGAGATTCAAAATGCGGCCGGTCCCACTCGATGTCGAGATTTAGAAACAGTGTCCGCTCGCCGCTTTTGTCCAGATGAGTCTTCAGCATCTCCATCAGGGTTGTTTTGCCTGCCTGCCTGGGTCCGATGATAAGGCTCATTTCCTTCTGCGTCAGATGGTCCACCAATTCTTTAAAAAGTTTTCTTTTAATCATAGTTTAATAATAACCCGATATTTTATAAAGTCAATATATAAATATATAACCATTCTTTTCTAACTACCCCATTCCCCATTCCCCATTCCGTATTCCGAATTCCGCATCCATAGCCGCGGCAATTTGTCGCGGCGAAGCCACAGCGTAGACGGAAGTTCAGCCATCAGCCAGCAGAACGACGCCGGGTCCCAGTTCCACCTTTTCTACCTCACCCCAATTTGCTTTTCATTCGATGTTGAAGGAACGTCTGGGTAGATAACCCTGAGTTGAATTTTTAACACTATCTCATGGGTTTCCGTTGGCTTTTTCAATGTTAATTATATACCGGAACGGCCTGGACAATGAGATCGGTGTCGATCATTTCAAAATTTAAAATTACCGATATTAATATCCCAAAATCTAAGATACAGAAATTAACCAAATCGTCGCTGTTTGCACCAACGCGGTATTTTACTTGACAATCGGTTTTTTGAAAATTAGTTTTCGATCTTAAACCTTTTGTGCTTAAATGTTGGGGTTGATCTAAAATTGTCCGGCACCAAGATTGATTAAATGTCAAGATATAACCATTACGCTTAATCGAAGTGATTTTTAAACAGGAATTGCAATGCCACAAATTATATCGATAGTTGGACGATCCCAATCCGGTAAAACCACGCTGATCGAGAAGCTTATACCGGAGCTTCATAAACGGGGATATCGAATCGGAACCATAAAGCATGCCCATCATGGATTTGATATTGATAGATCCGGCAAGGACAGCTGGCGGCACTGGCACGCAGGCGCCGATGCCGTTGTTGTAGCCTCACCCGGTAAAGTGGCGATGGTAAAAAAGGATGACCGTGAATCTCCCGAATCTCTGCTGGAATTTTTTGAAGATATGGATCTCGTGATTACCGAGGGATTTAAAAAAGAGAAAATGCCTAAAATCGAGGTTTTACGGGCTGCAAGACATAGCGAGTTGATTTGCTTAAATGATCGTCACCTGATTGCGATAGTTACCGATGTGGATGTAAACCCGAGCGTTCCAAAATTCGGGCTGGAAGACATAAAGGAGCTGGCCGATCTTATCGAAGATACGTTTTTATGAATCATGACTGATGTTTCTCTGGAAAATTTGATGTGTCATCGCGATAATCTGGAGCATGTCCTTGACAACCTCGGGGAAGGGATTATTGCCCATGACATGAATCGGCGCATTTTCTTTTTCAATCAGGAAGCCGAGCGCATTACCGGATATCGTCGCCATGAGGTTCTGGGAAAGGATTGCCATAAAGCCTTTGGGAGGCCGTTTTGCGGCGAACGCTGTGCGTTTAAGCAGGATTCTCCAACGCTGGCGCAACGTTCCGATTATACCTTCAACATTACCTCCAAGAGCGGTGACACCCGGCGCATCGAGATGACGGTTACCGGAATGAGGGATGCCGGCGGTGATTTTGTGGGTGTGCTCACATCTTTCAGAGACATCACCGATTTGTTCAGCCTGAAAATGCGAACCGGTGAACTGACCAGTTTTGGTCATATCATCGGCCAGGATAACAAGATGCAAGATATTTTCAAGCAGATAAGGGACGTCTCCGGATATGATTACCCGGTGCACATCTCCGGTGAAACCGGCACCGGCAAAGAACTTGTGGCCACCGCTGTTCATAATGAAAGCCCCCGGACCGGGGCCCCTTTTGTGCCCATCAACTGTGGTGCTCTGCCAGAAGGCCTCATCGAAAGCGAACTGTTCGGTCATGTAAAGGGTGCCTTTAGCGGAGCGATCCGCGACAAGAAGGGACGCTTTGAACTGGCTAATGGTGGAACTGTGTTTCTGGATGAGATCGCCGAACTCTCCAATAATATGCAGGCTAAACTTTTACGATTCTTTCAGGAAGGCAAATTCGAACGGGTAGGCGGTGAACAAACGATATCCGTTGACGTTCGGGTCATCAGCGCCACCAACAAGAATCTCAAGGAAGCGGTGAAACGCGGTGCATTTCGCGATGATCTGTATTACCGGTTAAATGTCATTCCGATCCATCTGCCGCCATTGCGTGAGCGCAAGATTGATATCCCGCTGTTGATCGAGCATTTCCTGGGTGAAGCTGCCGAACGCTATCACAAAAAACCACCTCAGATATCCTCTCAGGCCATGTCCCTGATGTTGGATTATCGCTGGCCGGGAAACATCAGAGAATTGCAAAATGCCATACAGTTTGCATTTGTGAAGTGCAACACCAAGCTGATATTGCCCGAGGATCTTCCGCTGGAACTACGGGAAATGGAGGCTGTCTGTGTACAGCGAGGCCCTTCAAAAAAGCTGGATCCCACCGGCGTGACATCGGCCCTGGTCAGAACAGGCGGCAACAAGGTCAAGGCGGCAAAATTGCTTGGTGTAGGTCGCGCCACGCTTTATCGATTTTTAGGTGACCATCCGGAGTTAAATAAGGTGGGCAAATTACCTTGAGCAAATGGTGCTATGTTGAAATCCTTTAATTTACCGCACTCGGTCAGTTCCCCCGAAAAGTTGGTTTGTCCTCGTCTTTCGCTATAGAATCCGCCTCAACTTCTTGACATCCAATATGGTCGTAGGAACTTTTTTTAGTAATGTCGGCATTTTATCATCATTGCATTGAAGAAAACTTGTATAAAAACCGCAATTGGGATTATAATACAGGTAGGTATCGATTTAATTGGTTGTTTTCAAACCGGGTGCTTTGCACCCGGTTACAACCGCAACGTTTAAAGCACTGACGTGCTTTTGCCTTTTCGGCCTATGGCCAAAAAGGCAAGCCACCCGCGATGCGGGTGATCGTTGAATCATTAAACCGGCGATCTTTTTAATTTATTTAGCGTGCCATCACCTCAAATATAGAATGATTGTTATTCCACCAAAAATCAAAGCTTCGGTTTTTGTTTTCCTCATCGTTTGCTGGGTCCTTTTTTGTTTGCCGGTATCTCTGTCTGCCCAGGAAAAGATTAAAGTGGGTGTCTACCAGAATGTCCCCCTGAGTTTTCGGAACGAAAACGGCGTTGTCAAGGGTTTTTTTATCGATATTCTTGAGTATGTGGCCAAAAAAGAAGGCTGGACAATTGAATATCACGTAGATTCTTGGGCGCAGTGTCTGCAACTTCTTCAAAACGGTGAAATCGATTTGCTGGGAGGCATCGCCTATTCACCTGAGCGTGCCAATTTGTTTGATTATACCTATCAGAGCGTGCAGACGGAATGGGGGCAGGTGTACTCCCATAATAAATATGGCATCGAATCCATTCTGGATTTTAAATTTAAAAAAATCGCCGTTTTGCAGGGCGATATGCACTTCATCTACCTGAGACAGATGATGAACAGTTTTGGATTCTCGGTGCGTTTTATCGAAGCATTTGACTACGAAACGGTCATGGGGTTGGTGGAAGTTGGCAGATGTGATGCCGGCGTCGTCAGTTATTTGTACGGTTTGCAGTATGAAAATGATTATGAGGTCTTTAGGAGTCCGGTTATCTTCAGCCCCCAGAAACTGTATTTTGCCGTACCCCGGGCTAAGAATTGGTGGATACTACATGCCTTGGATAGCCACCTGCATGACATGAAACGGGATAAGCGGTCAGTTTATTATCAAGCCATCAATAGATGGTTTGTTGCGGGTGATCATTGGGTTTTTCCAAAATGGTTGATATGGCTGATGATTGGAATCGGCGGCCTTTTGGTCATTTTTTTAAGCACGAGTTTGATTTTGCGCAATCGCGTAAAGGCCAGGACTGCTGAACTTACAGAAAAAAACATCGAATTGATGAATGTGATTGAACAGCGAAAAAAAGATGAAATTGAACGATTCAAACTCGAAACCCAGCTACAGCGCGCTCAGAAAATGGAAGCCATCGGTACTCTGGCAGGCGGTGTGGCGCATGATCTTAACAATATCCTCTCCGGGCTGGTCAGTTATCCGGAGCTCTTATTAATGGAGCTTCCCGAAGACAGTCCCTTGCGCAAACCCATTTTGACCATTCAAAAATCCGGTGAGAACGCCGCCAGCGTCGTCAATGATCTTTTGACCCTTGCAAGACGCGGTGTCGCCGTCACCGAAGTCCTCAATCTCAACCGGATCATTTCCGATTACCTTAACTCTCCCGGATTTGAAAAATTAAAATTGGATCATAGCCAGGTTCAGGTTGAAACGCATCTTGAAGAACATCTATTGAACATTGTGGGATCTCCGATCCATCTCACCAAAACGTTGATGAATCTTGTTTCCAATGCCGTCGAATCCATGCCGCAAGGCGGGACGCTTATAGTCAACACCGAAAACAGGTACATTGACCAGCCGATTCGCGGCTACGATACCATCGAGGAGGGTGATTATGTTGTCTGCAGCGTCTCCGATGGCGGGATCGGGATATCTTCCGAGGATATCGAGCGAATATTCGAACCATTTTACACCAAAAAGGTGATGGGACTCAGCGGAACCGGTTTGGGCATGGCGGTGGTCTGGGGCACCGTAAAGGATCACAACGGGTATATTGATGTCAGAAGCACCGAAGATCACGGTACCACCTTTACGCTGTATTTTCCGGTGACGCGCGAGAAGCTGCCCAAAGAAATCATCCAGGCTTCCATCGATAAATTCAAAGGAAACGGTGAGTTGATTCTGGTTGTCGATGATGTAGCCGAACAGCGGGATATCGCTTCCGGCATGTTGACCAAACTTGGCTACAGGGTTTCTACGGTTCCCAGTGGAGAGGAAGCGGTGCGATTTCTTGAAAAAGACCGCGCCGACTTGCTTGTTTTGGACATGATTATGGAACCGGGCATGGATGGACTGGATACCTATATAAAAGCACTGGAGATTGAACCCCGGCAAAAAGCCATCATCGCCAGCGGCTTTTCGGAAACCGATCGGGTGAAAGAAGCCCGCAAGTTGGGGGCCGGTGCGTATGTTAAAAAACCGTACACCATGGAAAAACTCGGACTGGCAGTGAGAAAAGAACTGAGTAAAGCCTAGTGTTGCTTCCCACAAATACATTAAAAAGGTCGAACAGGATCTCAAACGCCTCATATCATTGCCTCAATCCAATAGGGCATAAAATTGTCTGTAAACTGATACTTTCCTTCCAATGTTCGATAGATGATTCCCTTTTTCATCAGCGACACCAGAGAGGCCTTAATCGACGACGGTGGACTGATCTGATATTGCAGGGCAAATTCTTTTGAAAGGGGCTTTAGTTTCGGCTGTTGCGATAATGCGATCAAAATTTTTTTCTGAAGCGGTGTCGCTGTGCGCCAAATGATCTCGTAATGCGGTGAGTCCTGCCTGGCTATGCTAACCGGTAATTCTTCCAAAATTTTTGAGGTTACCTTTTTATCCCTTTGAGCAAGATCCCACATGTTATAGCATAACCGCTGAATATTATAAGGAATATCTGCGCCGAGCTCAAATAGACGCTGCAAATCCTGGTACGAAGCCCTGATCCGGCCTTTTTTTAGCCATCGCAAAATAAAATTTGTATACGTCTTTCGATCGATGGGCCTTAGCTCCATGATACGACCTAACTTGTAAAATGCGCGTTTGCGATCCCTGAGCATGGCCAGTATCATCGACTGTTCTGATCCCGAAAAAATATAGGCAATGCTTTGATGTGTTTGAATCTGAGAGCGCAGCGCTTTTTCCATTTTATGGCCATTGAATTTGGTTAATTCGGAAAACTCATCGAGGATAACAATCAGTTTTTGGCGTTTGCGTGCGGCCAATTTTTCGGCATGCTGCATGCTTTCAAGCAGTGCGGTGAGCGCATCTTTGTCCGGAATAGTTGATATTAACTCAGCGGCTATGGTCGTACCGTTTGCTTCTAATGAAAATCGCGGTGTAAAATTTTTAAGCCCGGATAAAAGTTTCATTAGCTTGTCCCGATTGGTTTCAAGTGCTTTGCATGTTTGTAATGCGTAACCAGCGGCCAGCGATCGAATGTCAGGATAGGCGTTGAAGTCGAGATAGGCTGCAGGAATCTTTTCAGTTTTGAATGATGCCATCAGGTTAAACAAAAGGCAGGTTTTTCCATACCGCCGAGGGGACACTAAAAAAATGCGACTCAGATTTTTTGCCTCTCTTTTAAGTTCTCTTATTTCCTGTTGTCTATCGGCAAAATAAGGGCCTAAAACGATGCCGCCATAGTGAAATGGGTTTTCCAAAACAGCTCCTTTTATTATAGCGTTTATAGTGTTACATAATTAATGTTACGTAAATAACGTAACGCATGATGTATTTTATGTCAACGAATTAATGCAAATGAGAATGAGTTAACGCCCCCCCTTGGACAATGCCATATGGCCCACATGAAGGTGGAGTATCGGCCATAGGTCGAAAAGGCAAAAGTAGGCAGTGCTTGAATCGTTGCGGTTGTAATCCCGCCCCGGTGGGATTTGAAAACTACCAATCATTATCGGATTGCCTGTCGTCGAGGATTTGACAGCAGTGCTTAAAATCATTACATTTGCTGTGTTTTGATTCATTAGCAGATATTTCGAGACCCTATTTCTGGAGGATTTTATGCTTTCTTTAGAAGAATTAAAAAAAGAGGCCGATTTGATCAATGAAATTGATTGGGATTTAGGTCCTGAAGAGGCCGTGAAGCTGTATCTGGAGTGGGGAAATACGGATTGGGGCAGCGGCAAATATACCATCCGCTCCAAGAGCGATTATTCCACCTATTTTGTGGTCAACTGCTGGCGCAAACCATACTATATTTATTTAATTCGTCGTAATTCCGAGGAAGCCGTCGAATTGGCGCAATTCGAACTGCCCGAGCGCTTTGAAAAAGACGTCTGTGAGTTAAAGGGCGTTTATGCCCTGGAAGATGATGTCAAGGCGTGGTTGAAGAAGGAATTGGGAGTGTAAAGCTGAAATCAATGTGCACTGATGAATTTAATATAAGAGATTTAGATTCGTCAAGGTATATGTCACTATATTAATTCTTCTATGCTCACAAAGAATTCATAGATCGGCTAAGATAGACTTTAATTAATGAAAACTCTCGCAAGGCCTGCTTCCTTAGTTCCTGACGCTGTCACGATATGGCCATTATTAGTAATGTCATATTGATTTATCGTGCTGTCTTTGTAGGCTAAGCGGAGACAGCGCCTGCCAGATACATAATGCAAACATATCGTATCGGCATCGTATTTCACCGTAATTTGTCGCGATGGGTATTTATTAGTGGTCGCAGACATTGGCATCCGTCACCAGTGTATTATCCAGATAACTTCTGACAAGTTCTTCAGGCTCCAAAGCCGGAGCACCGATAATCACATTTATGCTATTTTGTTTAAATAGATCGATTGCCCTTCCTCCCATTCCACTGGCAATGATGACATTTGCACCCAGGCTATGAAGCCAGGCCGGAAGTACACCCGGTTCATGGGGAGGCGGTACATGCGTCTCTTTCTTTTTTATTTCATTATTTTCTACCTCGATAAGTGCAAATTCTTGACAATGCCCGAAGTGGGCGGTGAGTTTTCCTTCAGCTAAAGGTATTGCAAATTTCATTGTGATTATCCTCCGTTTTTTTGAAATCTAATATTCCAACTTATTTGACAAGTTTTCCCAGATTTTCTTGATTGCGTTTCCCGCTTTTGAATCCGTATTGTATTCAAAAACAGTTTGTCCCTGGACCATGGCTTTCGTGAAAATCGGATCAAACGGGATTTGACCCAACCATGTGATACCATTCTCCCTGGCATAATCTTTAATATCGCTGGTCAATT
Organism: Desulfobacterales bacterium; assembly: GCA_050116155.1. GTDB lineage: Bacteria > Desulfobacterota > Desulfobacteria > Desulfobacterales > JAHEIW01. Next base: position 3,924 of record JASFPE010000022.1, on the reverse strand, counting down.
GTAAATTAAGATCAAACTTGTTAACGCAGAGCATGGCCGGCACCTTAAAATGTCCTGCCAGTTGAATCACACGTTGCATGTCATGCTGACCGGAAAGCGTTGGCTCGGCTACAATAAGCACCGCACTGGCCCCGCCAATAGAAGCAATCACCGGACAACCCACTCCTGGAGGGCCATCGGTTAAAATAAGGTCAAAGTCCTTTTCCTCGGCCAGTTTCCTGGCCTCCTGACGAACGAGTGTTACCAGCTTTCCGGAATTTTCTTCGGCTATGCCCAACCGGGCATGTACCATGGGGCCGAAGCGGGTATCTGAAATAAACCACATCAATATCCGCGGTAAAACCTGACCGAAAATCAGTCTGCTTTTTGACTTCAGGATCCATGATAAGATGAAGATCGGCTGCATCCACATCGGCGTCGCAGAGAATTTTCTTCTCAGCTAAAGCAGCAAAAGAAGCAACCAGGCTTGTTTTTCCGGTTCCGCCCTTACCGCTGATGATAGTCAATTCTTTCATTAGAATTCATTTCCGCTTTTCAATTATTTGATTTATCCGATGATAGAGCTCTAGAAATTTGTCCTTCCATTCAGGGAAGGTTTCTACAAGTGGATCTCCTATGGAATATGCCTCGGCAATTCGTCTATCAAATGGTATTTCCATTAAAATAGGTAACTTCATCGTGTCGGCATATTCTTTAACTTTATTGTTCCCCATATCACAGCGATTAATTACCAATCCGCCGGGTATATTGAGTATTTCAACGGCGCCGACGGCCAGTTTCAAATCATAAAGGCCAAATGGGGTTGGCTCAGTTACCAGCAGAACGAAGTCGGTATCCTTCACTGAAGCAATAACAGGGCATGAAGTACCTGGCGGTGAATCAATGATGGTGAGTTTATCCGGGCGTTCATATGAGCGAACTTTTTTGATCAAGGGTGGCGACATGGCTTCCCCCACTCTCAATTTACCGTGAATGAATTCGATGCCGTTACGGTGACCTTTCTGGATAATGCCTAACTCTCGGCCTTTTTCTGTAATCGCATTTTCAGGACAGACTTCCATGCACCCGCCGCAACTGTGACAAAGCTCATTAAAAACCAGAACCGTCTTATTAACCACTGCGATGGCTTTAAACTGGCATATTTCGCTGCATTTCCCACAAAATGTGCATTTTTCTTCATCAACTATTGGCACAGGCGTGAAAACCGTTTTTGTTTCTTCGAAGACTGGATCGATAAAAAAATGTGCATTGGGTTCTTCGACGTCACAATCAAGCAACTGAACATCAGAACCGATTGCTAAGGCAAGATTCGTTGCAACCGTTGTCTTGCCCGTACCCCCCTTTCCACTGGCAATACTTATATGCATAACCCAATCTCCATTATTATGCATCATTCAGAAATGACGTTTGATTATGAAAACAATAGAGTTCTTCACTAATATTGATTTCTGTTAATCACTTTTTTCTAATTTATTGATTCGGGAAATTATGCCTTCTAACTGCTTATTTAAGTTGTCAGCCTGATCCTTAAGCATCTCCAGTTCCATGTTCTTGGACACGCCACCGGATTTTTCCGTCATTGAGGCATTTTGGCCATATGCGCCTCCACCAACTATACCTTTGCGGCCACCCATGCCTCTTCCCATACCTTTTCCACCACCCATGCCTACTCCAGAGCCGACACCGCCACCGCCTCCCATCCCGAAGTGACTGGATACATTTGGAACGCTGGTGGGAGTGATGTTCCCGTTTCTAAATCTCTCAACAACTTCTTTGACTGTTCCTGTTTGTCCCGAATACAATTCAACTCCTGCAGCCGAAAGAGTTTGCACGGCATTTGGACCGCAATTGCCCGTGATAACGGCATCCACCCCTTTAGACGCCAGGAACTGAGCCGATTGGATGCCGGCGCCACCCCCTAACACAGCACTTTCGTTTGTAAAAACCTCAAAGCTCATATCATCAGGATTAACGACCAGAAAATAGGAGCATCTGCCAAATCTCGGATCAATTTGCGAATTTAAATCTTTCCCATATGAACTAACGGCAATTATCATGTTTTTCTCCCCCTTTCATTCTTTAGCAACAGGACACCATGCCCTTTCCCATTATTGAAAGTTATATTGTTCGATTATTCTGCATGGACTGTGCCATTATTAGATTATAATAAAAATTAATTTAATATCAGATAGTTATGACTAATCGTGGGCATGGGAATATATTGATGCAAAGCAAAAATTTGAAAATTTTCGAAATACTTTTTCGCAAATTTTCTAAAATTTTCAGGTCGGAGAAAAAATCGAGACGCCTTGGCTGGAAAACTAATGATAGAATAAATGTCAAAGTCAGGTGTGTTATTGAGAATACGAGTGAATTGGAATTTGCAACGATAATGAAAACATATACTTATTTCGCTGTCTACATTATCGGACAGGAAGAATATAAAAAGAGGCTTGCCATTGCAGCTTCTTACCATTTTGCCATGATAAAATACCTTCGTGAGCATCCTGATGAACAGAAAGTTAAAAGATTCCGCAAGAAAAATACGGTGATCGCCGGCCCCTCGGGCAGTGGCAAGACTTATTGTCTGGAGGTATTAGGGGATCTTTTGCAGGTGCCCACGCTTATCATCGATGCTACGGATTATACCGAGGCCGGATATGTCGGCAAAAGCGCTGACGATATGATACGCGAACTCATTGATTTAGCACCTGGATGCAATCGTGAAGAACAGGCGAGATTTATCAGTAAATACGGAGGTCTTATCTTTATCGATGAAATTGACAAAAAAGCCAAAGACGGCGCCTTAATCGGGCATGACATCTCCCGGGAGGGCTTTCAGAGATCGGTCTTAAAACTTATCGAACGGAAATCTGTCCCCATTAATAACCCATACTCACCCGCATCTCAATTTCAGGATATGCTAAATCGACAGATGAAAACCAAAGCCGATAAGCAGGACAACATGGTGAGTACCGAAAACATCTTGTTTATATTGGGGGGATCCTTTGAAAGATCTAACAGTGACCTGGAATCGATTGTCAAGAAAAGACTGCAACACAAAGGACGCGTGAATGAAGATGGTAGTGTGGAGATAAAGGGATTTGGCGCAGAAGAGAACAACAATGGAAAAGGGAAGTTACCCAATTTCTATACGAAAGCAGAATCCGATGATTTTATTAAATTCGGCCTTCTAACCGAATTAATCGGCAGATCACCCATCCGAACATTTGTAAATCTGTTATCCAAAAATGATTTGATTCGCATCATGCAGGAAACTGAAGACTCAATTCTCAATCAATATAAACTCGAGTTTAAGCTGTTCAATATTGATATTGAATTTACCGAGGAGGTGGTCGAACATGTTGCTGAAATATCAGAAAACCGCAAAACAGGGGCTCGCGCCCTGGTTAGTGTATGGGAAAGTATATTGAATGAATTTCAGTTTGAGCTCCCAGATTCAAATTTTTCGAAATTGGAAGTTTCACGGGAATTAGGTGACCGTCCCAAAGATTATCTTTTGAAAATGATGGAGAGATCTCCTTTCGTCGATTTTATTGAGAATTTTAAAAAAGAATATGGCATTGAACTTGTATTAGATGAAGAGGTGCAGGCTTACTTAGAGAATTCTGCCCACCATAATAATATCGCCCTGTCATCTGTTCTGCAAAAATATCTATCCGGCGCGTCGGCATTAAACTACATGGGAATAAAAGAGCCGTATACAATTACCAAAGAAATGCTTCAAGATGAGAAATATTTCGATAAACTATTCTCGAGTTGGTATGAAAATCAAAAGCAAAAAAATTCGATCAAGAATTAATTTTTGAATAATTTCGGAAGGTTTTGAGATTTGCCGCTGAATCTTTATTGGATCAGGAATCAGATCGGTTGGTCATTGATTTTATGAATGAATCAATACAG
>JASFPE010000021.1:0-24238 GCA_050116155.1 Desulfobacterales bacterium | reverse complement strand
GATTGCAAAAACGAGGGGGAATTGCGAGTAAGCAACCGGGCTATTGTGTTAAGTGACTTTTCATCTATCAAAGCGGATCTGGTCTCTTAATTGATTTCACATTCAATTGATTCATTCAAATTCTAATGTTTTGCGTTTTATTTCTGACCTTAAAAATGAATCCTATAATTATACAATACAGTGGATAGCATTTAATTTCTTAGAATAAATTTTACTATTGCTGCGAGATGCAATGTATCTCTTCGAGATTAGAGGAGACTAAATTGAATAGGTCACATAGATATGCCTATCAGCCGGATTTTTGGATCTTTCTTGTCGTCGGTAGCATATTTCTTTTAATAGCTGCCAGTTTATTTCTCAATACTCTATTATTTCCTGCAAAAGCCAAAAGTGTGCCAGGCACTGTCATCGAACTTGTTCCAAATGTAGGCTCTGATGGCTATATTCCAAAAGTAGCATTCTGGGAAGAGACTAGAGAACGTCGCTTTGAAGTCAGCTCCTCACTGGGTCGTAGTTTGACAGCTTACAATGAAGACGAAAGAATAACGGTGTTTTATGATCCTGAAAATCCTGAAAATGCAAAGATAGGAGATTTCACAAATCTTTTCGCAATTCCAACAATCCTTTTCTTTTCTGGCGCGTTCTTTTTCTTGTGTGGTTTCCTCATGAGTAAGGACAAGGCGTAGAATAGTGCGACAGGACGAAATGTGATTATATTTGCTAGAATGCACTTTTTCAATTGCTAGATTATGCGGATGAAATAACTGATTTACTGACACCAACGTACCAAAGGTCTGCAATATCCTACTATTATTGTGATATCGATTTTATATCTCAACAGCAATTTTCCGCCACTTACGTTATAATCCGAGTCTTCATATTAGGTTACGCAACCCACACACCTTGGCTCAATTGTGGATAACGGCTACGCTTACATAACCAGGGATGGGGCTAAAAACATTACATTTCGCTTACAAATATACACAGAGAATCCCTGCAGCTGTGTGTTGATAGACGATTTGGTACCGGACTCGATTGAAAGGTCTAATATCTTGAATTGTATATTATATCGGTGGGTTAGGAACAGAATGGAGAACCGGCGCACTTAATTTGGGAGCAGGAAGTCGGAGGTTCAAATCCTCTCGCCCCGACCAAATGATACATAATAACAGGTGGTTATAAGCATTCCCAAAGAGCCTTTTTTGTGATTTTTAGCCTCCAGGTACCCAATAGGTACCCCACTCCCCTTTTCGACAATTTTTCACATTCTCTAACCTACTGGAAATATTAGAATTGAGCTTTTGCTTTTGAGTAGGATTTATTGGGGCAAATAATATATTATACATTATTTCAGAGGGTTAATATTTTGATGCTCCAGCGACTACCTGCGCCTCCAGCAGGCGGTCTCTCGACCCTTTCATCATCATCAGAAACTATTACGGTGTTGGGCTGAGGCGTTATCAAAAACTCAGAAGCATAGCAGCAATATGATGATAGATTGACTCGGGTTTTATTTGAAAAATATAGTAATATCGCGGCACGAAAAATTGTAAAATCGCGCTCCTAGTCGCGTTTCAAATCATGGTTGGAAAATTCGAAATGACATAACGTCCAGGAAGGGGGCTCCCAATGGCGAGACGGGGGTCGGGCACCAAATGCCATTAACTTAAGCCTCTGAACCGGATGTGGATACCATTTGCGTCACTCCGGTAAAGGCCGAAATCGGTCTTTTCAATCTCTCCCGAGCCCAAAATTTCGCCTGTAGATGTTGATGAATAAGTATATTTTTCTTAAATGATTAACGGCATTGGGTTCGACCCTATTTCTCAATATCAAAACACATTGACATTATTTAGTTTTTCCGACATTATGATTCAGTATTTTACTAAGGAAGCGGGTTAAATACAAATCTGAACCGCGGTAATTTGCAAGTAACTCAAATCTCGTTTCCTTCGAATTACGGCTCTGCAAATGTGTTAGTCTGATTGGGGGTAAATTGGAGAAACTCCGTATTATTTGGACAGATTATTTGATTTATCGAGCCAAATTAAGAGGATACGATCTTGAAACGATTGAAAAAATTCTAAGATATTCGGATGAACGGTATTTTGATGCCGCAACAAATCGGCTAGTAGTAATTGGCAGACATAATGATCGAATAGTAATGATTCCTTATGAAAGAAATGAAGACACCGTGACGCCGATCACCATTCACGTGATAACTCGAAAACAAGTAAATTATCGGTTAAAATCTGGGAGATTTGTCCATGAATAAACCTAAAATGACATATTTTGAAGAAAATGATGTCCTTCACCTTGTAATCTCGGAAGAAGATGAAGCTGGTAGTGTTGAACTAAGCCCGAATATAACAGCTGAATTGAACGATAAGGGTGATTTGATTGGAATAGAAATTTTGAATGCCAGCACCTATATTCGGGATTCAATTTTAGAAACCGCCCAGGCTAAAGTATTGAGCATAGCATCTTCACAAAACACGCCATAACAAAGAAAAATTTTGCTCTTCTGCTTCCTTCAGTATAATTCAATTCTTTCGGCATCATTTTTTATGCAGGGGAATTTCCCGCCTCTTTCGGCGACAACTTGTGGGCGGTCCCCTTCGGTCTTTTATGGGCTTAGTGCATAATTGAAAAACGGTTTAGCTGCTTCACCCATCATTATATCGACAGGGCAATCAATGTTTGAGATAGGATATGGATTACAGAGAGTTGCTTGAAAAATACAATCTTTTATTGAGCGAGAACAAGCGCTTGATGAAAGAAAACGCTAGGCTGAAAGTGCAGCTTGGGATAACGAAATGCATGCCCTCTGAAAACCGAATTGCAGAATCAACCACAGAAAAAATCATGCTCGAAGATGAACCGCATGACACCACTGCGTTTTCACATGTAGACAACAAATCCGATTCAATCTCAAAAATTAAGCTATTCATGTCACTTTTCAAAGGTCGTGATGATGTATATGCGAAGAAATGGGAGAATAAAAAGAAGGCAACATCGGGATTTTCGCCCGTTTGCCTGAATCAATGGCAGGTTGGGTTGTGCGGCAAGCCAAAGACGCCCTGTTCCAAATGCGCCAATCAGTTATATGCTGCGTTGGATGAACATGTCATTGAAAACCATCTGAGAGGGAGTATTGTTGCCGGTATCTATCCAATGCTTATAGATGAAACCTGCCACTTTTTAGCAATGGATTTTGATGAGGCGTACTGGCAAGACGATGTCTCAATAGTGAGAGAGGTTTGCACCGAGTTAGATATTCCTGTGGCTGTAGAGCGATCGCAATCCGGTAACGGCGCACACCTATGGTTCTTTTTTGAAAACCAGATATCCGCTGCGTTAGCCAGAAAGTTTGGCGCCGCCATTTTGACCTATTCCATGAACAGAAGACATCAAATACACTTCAAATCATATGATAGATTGTTTCCCAGTCAGGATACAATGCCCAAGGGAGGTTTTGGCAATTTGATTGCGCTGCCATTCCAAAAATCTGCAAGGAAGAACAATAATAGTGAATTTATCAATGAAAGCCTTGAATCCTATAGTGATCAATGGGCGTTTTTATCGTCGATTCAAAAGATCTCTGAACATCGTCTTGAGAATCTCACACAGGAACTATGCCCTGGTCATGAACTGGGGGTCTTGAAAATAGATGAAGAGGACCCTCAAAAGCCCTGGGAAACACAACCAATCAGCCGCCTTAAAAAAAGCGACTTCCCGAAGCAAATCGACATCGTGAAAGCAAATATGTTGTTTATTCCAAAAAGCAATATTTCCCAAAGGGCATTGAACCGTTTGAAAAGATTGGCTTCCTTTAAGAACCCAATGTTTTACAAGCAGCAAGCCATGCGTTTGTCAACGTACGGACACCCAAGGATTATCTCGTGTGCGGATGAAACAACGGATTATCTGTGTTTGCCGAGAGGGTGCGAAATGGACCTTGTCACTGAATTAGAGCAATATGGCATAAATGTTCATTTTATCGATAAGACCCATTGCGGGAAAAGAATAGATGTAGAGTTCAATGGTCATTTAAGAGATGAGCAACCTCTGGCTCTCGAACAACTATTGCATCATGACACCGGAATACTTTCGGGAACAACCGCTTTTGGCAAAACTATTGTAGCCATCAAGCTGATCGCCGAAAGAAAGGTCAATACGCTTATCTTGGTGGATAGGATCAGTTTGCTCAAACAATGGCGGGAAAGACTATCTGATTTTTTGATTATAAATGAAACCTTGCCGGACATGGCGATAACAGCAGACAAAAAAAGAGGGCGAAAGAAAAAAACAAACGTCATTGGCCAGCTGGGTGCAGGCAAAAAGGCCCTAAGTGGTATTGTGGATATTGCCGTTATGCAATCCCTAAGTCGGAAGGGAGAGGTGAAGAATTGTGTTAAAGACTATGGGATGGTTATTGCCGATGAGTGTCATCATGCTTCCGCTTTCAGTTATGAAAGTATTCTAAAAACCACAAATGCCAAATATATTTATGGATTGACAGCCACACCGACACGAAAGGATGGACATCATCCGATACTTTTTATGCACTGCGGCCCAATACGGTATCGCGATAATGCAAAAAGGCAGGCAGAGAAAAGACCATTTGATCATTATATCATTCCACGGTTCACGTCCCTGAGAATTCCATTGAATAGTGATGAAAAGGATGTTTCCATCCAAGAATTGTATTCTGAAGTTGTTGATAACGACACTCGGAATCAGCAAATTGTCGATGACGTTCTACACTGCTATAAACGCGGTAGAAACTGCATTATTCTAACATTAAGAACCGCCCACGTTGAATTGCTTGCAAAGAAACTAAGAGAAGAAGTCCCGGATGTCGTGATGCTGATGGGTGGTTTGGGCTCAAAAACAACACGGGAGGTGTTTAAACGCATCAAGGACACGCCGGCAGATAAAAATTTAATACTAGTGGCTACAGGGGCTTTTATCGGAGAGGGTTTTGACGAACCTCGTCTTGATACACTGTTTTTGGCCATGCCGATATCATGGAAAGGAACACTCCAGCAATATGCCGGAAGACTTCATCGATTGTTTATGGATAAAAAAGAAGTGCAGATCTATGATTATGTAGATATCCATGTAAGGATGCTGGAAAGAATGTATCAGAAAAGGCTTACAGGGTATGCCTCAATGGGATACAAAGCAAAAAGCGAGGATATCCCGTCAGCATCGTTGGATATTATTTTCGATAAGGATAGTTTTTTGCCTGTTTTCAGCAATGATCTCGCCAGTGCTAAAAAAGAAATCATAATCGTAAGTCCCTTTGTTAGAAAAAGGCGCTCCATGCAAATGATACAGCACTTGAGAATTGCTCTCGACAAAGGCATCCGAATAGTTGTTGTGACCAGACCGATAGAGGCTTTTAACGCCAAAGATCGAAATGCTTTGCAGCGAGTCTTGGAAATGCTAGAACACAACGATATAAGTGTTGTTTTTAAATCCAATATTCATCAAAAATTTGCAATCATGGATCAAAAAACTGTGTGGTATGGCAGCATCAATCTCTTGAGTTACGGCAGTGCTCAAGAAAGCATCATGCGCATTGAAAGCTCTAATATCGCAAATGAGTTGATTAAAAGTATAGAAAACACATAAACTCTGAATTTTATTAACCCCATACACATGATAAAATGCCTTGATACCAAGCCAGCCATGCTAAGTCTCCTAAGTTTTCTTAAACTATATCCTCAGGTACCAATGGGGTGCCATTTCATTTTGATACCATGCACAGTATGAATAATATCAAGGCCTTATGCACATCATGCGCATAACTGTTGGTTGGTGTGCGATGGAGGGTTGCGTAATGATTTAAAGTAGTTAGGGGTTTGTGCATCGGAATAATTAGCCTGCTTCGGGAGCAGGAAGTCGGAGGTTCAAATCCTCTCGCCCCGACCAAAAAAACTTAGTAAATAAAGCGTGTTAGCTAAACAGCTGGTACGCTGTTTTTTTGTTTACATACCGTTTTCAGCCTTTGGGGAATCAGCGGGGCCCCTTAGCTAATTGACTCCCATCTGAAAATTAAAAAGGGCACGAACTAGTTTCCAGTTTGATCCGCGGTGACGGACCGCAGGGAAACTCACCTATTTAGAAAATTCACAATAATTCAGGCAGCCACTTATTTGATCATAAAGCCATAAATTGACAACACGCCATCTTATGTATATACTTGCATGTGTATACGAACGTAAAAATGTCGGGGATAATACCGAAAAGAGCATGAACCTCTTTCCCAAGGGAAGGAAGATGATATGACAACGACTCGCGTTTTTAAATCTGGAAATAGTCAAGCAGTCCGGTTGCCAAAAGAATTCTCCGTCAGGAGCAAGGTACTTGAGATTTTCCGCCGCGGTGACGAAATTGTGCTTCGAGAACCAGTTAAGGGGTTGGCTCGGGCATTTGAATTGTTGACTGAACTTCCTGATGATTTTCTTGCTGAAGGCCGCCAGGATATACCGCCACAGCATCGTGAGGGATTATGATGCCTGCTCGTTATCTTTTGGATACCAACATTTGTATCTACATTCAACGTCAAAGGCCTCAAAAGGTATTAGCGCGTTTCCAAAAGCTTGAGCCTGGTGATGCAGCAATATCAGTTATTACGTGGGGAGAGTTGCTGTACGGAGCCGAGAAAAGTAAGCAACGTAAAAAGGCTCTGCAGTTGCTTGAGGAGTTCAAGTCTTTTGTTCCTGTTTTGCCCATTCCGGAAAATGCAGGGAATACATATGGGGTCATCCGGGCATCATTGGAGTCCAAAGGAAAGCCTGTCGGGAACAACGATTTGTGGATCGCTGCGCACGCTAAAGCGGCAGCCCTTACAATTGTTACCAACAATGAGCGAGAGTTTCAACGTATACCTGGTTTGAAGGTACAGAATTGGGTTGGTTGACTTCTTTGATCTTAAGATGTTGCCCTGAGTTTAAGAAAAGTATAATTTTTAATGATGCGGGTTTCATTATTTGTTCAATTATTAATATTCCATGAAAGAAGTAATGATCACACGTGACTCGGTCGAAAAGCATTTCGAAACTACTCCATATCTGACGAATCCTTGGTAGTTTTGATATATCCACGAGGTCAATGGTGTCGAAGGTCGCGGATAAAAAGATAAAGAAGGCCAAACGTGCCGGAAAGTTGCGCATTGCCGATCACTGGAATGCCATCAGCATCATCGCCAAAAGTCAAACTAATCCTTTGAAAGCAGTAGCCGAGTTTGTAGAAAACAGCATTGATGCAGGCGCAAAGCAGATCGTCATCATCAGGGGTAAAAAGAAAGGTGAGTTCTACCTTAAGATCAGCGATGATGGCGAGGGCATTCCAAGAGACAGACAGGGTCTGCCCGATTTTCGTCGCGTGGCCACACATATTTGTGATTCTATCAAGCGGCAGTTTAAATCAGCGGGGGCAAAGGGAATCCAGGGAGAATTCGGCATCGGTCTGCTCAGCTTTTGGACGGTCGGCCAGAATCTCAGCATGACCAGTTGCGGGGAAGATGGGAACACTTACGAAATGACTATGGCTAAGGACTCACCGGATTTTTCAGTCACAAAGAAAAGGATTTTGCTTCCTTTCAAGGGTACGGACCTGATGGTCTACCCATTGTTGCCGGGATTGCGATCTTTGACAGGTGAGAAGATTCAGCGTTACCTTGCCTCCGAACTCAGGGATCGGATAAAAGCAGCGGAGGTAACGGTAAAAGTCATTGATCGTACCGGCAGAAAAGAGCTTATCGTTGTCCCACGACAATTTACCGGACGGCTGCTCCACAACCTGAAACCGGCCGAAACCGTGGAGGGTGATATCTATCTGGAGCTCTATCTCAGCGATCCGGTTGCCTCAAACCATGTGGGTTTGTATCGGCGCGGTACACGAGTGCTGCCGTCAATTACTGAACTCGACCATTTTAATAAAGAACCTTGGACAGAAGGTTATTTGCAAGGGATTTTAGATGTGCCATTTTTAAACATCACACCGGGGACACGACATGGTATTATTCAAGATGGCCATTTCGACACTTTTAACCGGGCGATGGAACCTGTCGAAAACCAATTGCAGCAAATCATCGAAGACCAGCGCAAAGCCGAAGAGGAGAGATCAAGCCGTCGGATTTTGCGCAGGGTTCAGCGCGCTCTCAAAGAGGCGTTCTTACGGCTTCCGCAAGAGGAATATGACTGGTTTGATATCTATGGCGGAAAACCTCAAAAAAAATTGGGGAGTCTTGGATCCAGCGGGCCCATGGGTAGCGGTTTCCGTAAAGGAAACGACCATGAAGAGAGGAATTCCGAAGAATTATTGGAACCTGATGACCTTGATACCGGTCAGAAACAGTTTTTTGAATATGCCGGCCCCCTGTTCAGTGCGCTGATTTCTCCAAAATCGAGTGTTGTTTCGGTTGACAGGCGCAAAAAATATCGTGCTGTCTGCAGGGACCGATCCCGAAGGATCGTATTGGAGAACCTGGAATATCGATGGGATATTACGGATGGAGAAGGCCATCTTACTGAGAATCACCGTGATTCGATCGTTTTCATTGCACCCCCGGAACCATGCCTAACAACATTGGAGGTGGTTGTTCGTCAGGGGGATAAAATATGCAGGGATGAGGCCCTGATAACCGTCACCGACTCTCTCATGGACCAACCTTCCAGAAACGGAAAAACGAATAAAGGGCTTCCCGGGTATACCTATCGCCGGGCGCCGGGTGAAATGTGGCGCTCACGATTCGATATAGAAAAAAATGTGATCGTTATTAATAACGGGCACAGGGACTTCGTATATGCCGGCAAACATAAAAGCCGTAAGCTCCGTTATATTTGCCGCCTGTTTTGTAAAGAACTGGTCCGTCACAATTTTCCAGGGCTGCAAGCGGATGAACTTCTTGAGCGGATGATCGAGCTATCTTTGTACACGGAAGAGCATCTGAAGTAGAAAATTTATATCCATATGGGGGGAGCAGGAAGTCGTCCGAAGGCGAATTGCCCCGACCATGCTTCGCTTTCCAAGCTACGCATGGCAGGCCCTTGCTTCGCCTTTAAAGCTACGTATGACAGGCCAAGAAAATCATAAATTAACACAACGCCGATTTTGCATGAAATTGGCGTTTTTTGATGGAGTAGATTTTTAGTGCATGAAGCAATTGTTCCTATTCTCTACGCTATTGTAACGGCTGCTTGCTTCGGGGGTCAATTGGTTATGACGATGAGGAGTTTTACCTATGTAGATCCTCAAACCAGCTCGATGATTTCCATCGGCACCTGCGCGACGATTTTCTGGATGTTATCGCCATTTTTGCTCAAAGCGGAGTATTTTACCAACCCCGGAATGTGGGTCTTTTTTGCCAACGGCTTAATCCACCCACTTTTTTCCTTATACCTGGCATTTGAAGCTTCCAAGCGAATGGGCTCCACGGTGTCAGCGACCATAGCAGCCATAGCTCCTCTTTTTGCAACCTTCGGAGCTGTTTTAGTGCTCGGAGAACATATCACGATCATTTTTTTAATGGGCACTATCTGCACAGTGCTGGGAATAATGATACTTTCCTGGAAGCGTCAAAGCCATTTTAACTGGGCTTGGGCGGCACTTGTCTTTCCCCTCGGCGCCGCCGTCATCCGGGGAGCCAATCACAATATCGCAAAATTCGGTTTACAACTTTTACCCAGCCCTTATTTTGCGGGCCTTGTTTCTTTCACCGTCTCATCTGTTGCCGCGATTATGATTTATCGCTTCCGCAGCGGCAGTCTGCCGATCCGACTACCCATACGGAGCGTTATATGGAGCGGGCTTGCCGGAATAAGTATTGCCATAGGTGTTCTCAGCATGTATTCAGCTCTTCACTATGGACGCGTAGTTGTGGTTTCCCCCATAATCGCTACCTTTCCATTATTTACCTTGCTCATAAATCTATTATTTCGTCAGGAGCAGTTCAGATTGAGCATATTGATCGGAGTGGTAATGGTAGTAGGAGGTGTCATTTGGATCAGCATTCAATAGGGTAAAAGAAGTAAAAAGTAAAATGGGGGACGCCCTTTACTAATTAAACTTTTGCACCCCCAAGATGACTTTTTCTTTAACATCTGCTATATTAGCTCATTTTGTTATTAATCACTTTTCACCATGCGTCTAACCCTCCGAGGGCCAACGATCCAAATAAATAGACACGAAAGCATCAGGCTAAAAATACAAATGATTAATGGTATAGAATAGGCCCCGATTATATCGCGCAAGAAACCAGAGATAAACGATCCAGCGGCTCCTCCGGCACCGCCGCCTAAACTAATCACCGCAAAAATTAACCCAAAAGATTTTCCCATAAAGATATCTGCACCGATGGAAGGCAGCAGGGGAGCAGCGGCGCCATAGCCCAGTCCGAAAAACAACGCAAACAAAATGGGCAGCGGACCTATGAAGAATGCTGAGCCAATTAAACTGAGAATACCTGCAACAGCTGTAATGGCTCCCAGTGTGTTGGCACGCTCGCGCCCCAATCGGTCTGAAAGGTAGCCGAATAAAATTTTTCCGCCTGAGCCTGCAATACCGAGAATACCAAAATGAAAAGCGGCGCTTTGTCGAGTTAATCCGACATCAACCATGGCTGAAATAGCATGTAAAAGCGTTCCTTGATAGGCATAAGCTTGGCAAAAAAAGGCTGCCAATAACACCCATAAACGGTAGGTACGCACAGCGCTCTGGAGTGTCCAGTCTTTGGATGCCCAGTCTTGGTCCACAATTTTCATAACCATCAATGGACGCGCCGACTGATCTTTTTGTGAGGTGGAATCTCCATCCGGCCGTAAATTCAGATCCCCAGGGCTTTGCCGGGAAAAAATGAAATTCAAGGGACCCACAAGAAAAAAGACTATGCCTGCCAGCAAAACGTAAGTGGTGCGCCATCCAAAAGCAGCAATGGATTTTTCCACCAGGGGCACCAAGAATAACATGCCGAATCCAATACCGGATGTGGCAATCCCAACAGCCAACCCTCGCTTGCGCTCAAACCAATTGGGAAGAAAGGCAGCGTGGGATATAAACCCCAGAAGGCTGACACTGGCACCGCCAAAAACACCGTATGCGATGTAAAAGTGCCACAAATGCGTTGACCTGCTTGTAACTACTAATGACAGAGCCAAAATGAGCGCTCCGAAGGGAATTACGATTCTAGGCCCGAAACGGTCTTGAAGATAGCCTGTGAGCGGACCGGCAAGAGCATGACTGAGCAAAAATACGGAAAAAATACTCGAGCCCAAGCCCCTGCTCCAGCCAAGGTCCTTTATGATAGTTAAAAAAAATACAGAGAAGGAGTACCAGATACCAAAGGCAATGCCTAAGGTTACAAATCCTATCCCAATCACAACCCATCCGTAATAAACAACCGGCCGCTTTTCAGTAAAATGTTCTGTACTCGAATAATTCAATATTTAGATCCTCAAGAATGAATTACAAAAAAGCAATGAGCTAAGACTGAATATATTATATTGTCAACAAAAAAGGGCTAACAAAATCATTTACTGATTAATTTTAAGTTTTAAGGGACGCCCTTGATTAATTTGACTTTCTATAATGGCGCCTAAGAGATTTGGCGACCGCCGAGGGCGACACCCCTATCTGTCGGCCTGTTTCGGTGAGCGAAAGACCGTATTCTTCGACAAGCTGCTTTGCCAATTGAGACCTGACGCTTGAAACATTTTGTTGCCGACTTCCTGATTTTAGCGCTGCGACACTGATTTTTTCCTTTTTACAGACTTCGTCTATCACCAAGGCGACTTGTTGCAAGCGCTCCAGGATAGAAAACTGCTCTTTTCTCGTTGCGTCTGACTGTTCGATGAGCTGCTTTACAAATTCACCGCCGCCCAAAATCCGTTCGTCTGACTTTTCACGCACCCCAAGCCGGCGCATCGCCTTAACCGCAGACCATCCCCCTACAGATCTGATCAGTCCGCCGCCTACCAAATCAGATCGGTGGCCCTGATTGATGCCTTTTTTAATAAACTCGCCATACGCCTTTTTTGCCTCAGCCTCCTTGGCACCGAAGCACTTAAGCACATAATCCCGGTCCTGCCAATCGTTTGTTAATCTGCCCAGCACTATTGCATGACCACACCACCTATAGTTGTTCAGCTTAGAAAAAGATTCAATCAGCTTTGCTCGCAATGGATTCAAATGAATGTATCTGACCAGTTGCTTAAAATAGGGCTCCTCTTCGCATACGATCGATTTGTAACGATTCTGAAACAGATGCCCATGTCTACGGTGACGACGGTTGTATGATACCGCATAGCCCGTTAAAAGACGCCGCATATACTGGGGCAAACCAGATGGGCTGCTGCGCAAAAAAATATGCGCATGGTTGATCATTAATGCCCATGCATAGATGGTCGTCCCGGTTTCAGAAGCAATCGTTCCCATGCGAGATACAAAATTTTCGCGATCCCGATTATCAGATACGATTTTTCTTTTTTCGATGCCCCGAACAATAACATGGTGTAAGGTACCGGGTGCATCCAACCTGGCCTGCCTTGGCATGCTTCACCTCTTTGGTATTTATGTCAGCAATGCATAACAATATAGGTTTAATTAATCAAGGGCGTCCCTTAATATGGTTTTAGCAATTTTCTTGGCGCAACAGCATTTGGTTAGCTGTCCATGGCAATTATCTTCTTTGCGGCCAATTCCTTGATTTCATCGGAAGTATAGCCTAAGGATTCAAGCACCTGCTCGGTATGCGCCCCTATTGCAGCCGGTGGATCGCTGCGCTTGCCAAAATCATAGGATCCGATTTGAACCGGCAATCGCGGCATTTTGACTTTTTCGCCGGAAGGAAATATCGTCTCCAGAAGTCCAAATTTTCCCTGGTTCAACTGCGGGTCATCAAATAGATCTTCGGGTCGGGCGATGGGAGCAAAGCATATGCCTGCTTTATCGCAGATGTCGATGACTTCCTGCTTGGTATGCTGTTTGATCAGTTTTTCTACTTCGGGCAAAAACCATTCCCGTTCCCGAATGCGATCGTTGTTTGTCTTCAAGCGCTCATCTTCAAACCAATCCCTGCGGCCAAATGCCTCACAGAACTGTTGCCAGTGCTTTTCGCTGATAATGCCGATAAAGACCTGATCGGCGTCCTTGGTTTCAAATAGACGGTAAATGGACCAAGCACTGACCCTGGCCGACATCGGCGGAACCGGCCCTTCTGTCAGAGCCGCATAGGCCATATGCTGTCCCATGATAAAAGCCGTGGTTTCAAACAGGCCACTTTTTATAAATGCACCTTTGCCGGTTTTTTTACGATCATAAAGGGCAACAATTGCACCTATGGCAGCAAACATGCCCCCTGTAATATCGATAATTGAGGTTCCGGCTCTTAGGGGTTGTCCTGGAGGCCCGGTCATAAATGCCAGACCGCCCATCATTTGAACGACCTCGTCCATGGCCACACGCTTTTCATAGGGACCCGGCAGAAAACCTTTGAGAGAACAATAAATCAAACGGGGATTAATTTTAGATAATGATTCGTAGTCATAACCCAACCGGTCCATAGTGCCAGGACCAAAATTTTCAAGCAAAATATCGGCCGTCTCCACCAGTTTATGTATAATTTCCCTACCCTCTGCAGCTTTGAGATCCACTGCCAGGCACTTTTTGTTACGGTTGAAAAATGCGAAATAACCGATCCCAAAACCCTTGAGCCTTCGGGTCATATCGCCGGTGGGAGGTTCAATATGGATGACTTCGGCACCAAGGTCTGCGAGAATAAGACCGGCGGACGGGCCCATAACGGCATGCGTGAATGCGATAACCTTGATACCTTTCAGAGGCAGTTCTTTTGCCGAATTATTCATGAAGTTGATCTCCTCTCAAAATGTTTTTGAATCAATGACTGCACGCAGGCATTGCCCGATGATGGCGCCACTGATTATTGGTCCTGTCGCTTATTATAGGATTTATACGCAGATATAGGCTTTGCCTTTTAACGCTCATCTATACGATGCCGGTAATCACCGTATTTCTTTAGATAATGAACCAATCCCCCCTCGTCAAGAATGTCGATCATGACCTGGGGCATCTTTGTGGAGTTATAGGCCTGGCCCGTTGTCAGATTTTTGACCCGGCCTGATTTAAGATCGACGGCAAGTTCATCGCCGGTGGCGATTTCAAAATCAGACACCTCCAGGACCGGAAGGCCGATATTGACCGCATTTCTGAAAAAAATTCGCGCAAAGTATTTGGCAATGACGACGGAGACACCCGCGATTTTCAAAGCCAGGGGAGCCTGTTCGCGTGAAGAACCGCAGCCAAAATTATCCCCGGCCACCAGCATGTCACCATGCTGCACCCTGGTTTTGAACTCAGGATCAAGATCTTCGAGCACATGATCGGCAAATGTTTGCAAATCAAGGGTTTTGGTGTACTTACCGGGGATAATGACGTCCGTGTCGATATTGTCACCGTAAACATGTGCCTTGCCACTTATATTCATTTTTTGCATTGGGTTCCTCGTCTTTAGAGGTATTTCAGTGGATTGGCGATTTTACCTTCTCTGGCGGAGGCGGCCACGGTAGCCGGTGATGCAAGATAGATCTTCGCCTGCGGGTTTCCCATTCTGCCTTTAAAGTTACGATTCGCGGCAGAGATCACCACTTCATCATTACCGGGGACACCGCTGTGGGTCCCCACACAGGGCCCACATCCCGGAGAAATAAATGTTGCACCTGATTTGATAAGGATTTCAACCGTACCGTCTTTGATGGCGTCCCTAAAGACTTGCCTGGAAGCCGGTCCGATAATAAAGCGCGTATCCGGATGCACCGTGACGTCTTTTAAGATTCTGGCCGCCATCTGAAGATCTTCCAATCGGCCGTTGACACAGGTGCCGATAAACGCGCAATGAATCTTTTTGCCGGCTACCCGGTCAACCGGTATGACATTATCTGGAGAATGGGGCTGGCTGACCATCGGTTGCATTGCCGAAGCATCGATGGTTAGCACCTGTTGATATTCAGCGTTGGTATCCGGCAGAACCGGTGAAAAAGGATACGGCAGCTTCAATCCGGTCGGATGGACAAATCCGGTTTTGGCGCCGGCCTCGACCGCCATATTGGCCATGGTAATTCTGCTGGAAAGAGATAATTCAGACACGGCCTGTCCGCAAAGCTCAATAGCCTGATAGGTTGCCCCAGCAATGCCGATTTTCCCGATGACATTGAGAATCAGATCCTTGCTCTGGATGGCCTTTGGTATTTTGCCTGTAAGTTCAATTTTTATGGTCCCGGGCACTTTCAACCAGATTTTCCCGGTCAGCAAAACCGCTGCCAGATCGGTGGATCCAACGCCGGTGCCGAGAGCACCCACCGCCCCATAGGCACAGGAATGGGAGTCGGCACCGATGAAAATGTGTCCGGGACGCACAATGTTGTTTTCAATCATGAGCTGGTGGCAGATGCCTTCCCCGGCTTCAAAGAGAACGCAACCCTGATCTTTTGCAAATTTCCGCATCATGACGTGCAGGTTGGCGATTCTTTCATTGGGCGCAGGTGCGGCGTGATCGATGACGAGGACGCATCGGTTCGGATCCCAAACCCTTTTGCCACCCATTTCCTGGAACGCCTTGATCGCCAAGGGTGCCGTGGTGTCGGACGCCATCGCGCCGTCCACGGAAACGATAACGATCTCACCTTGGTGGACATTGCTTCCGACATGGGCGGATATGATTTTTTCAACGATGGTTTGTCGTCCCATGGGTCCTGTCTCTGTCAGCTCCGGCGGATGCCAGAAGCTGCTGATCAAACAGCTCCATTCAGTAAACGATTTTAATATTATCGCTTTCCACGACCCGATGCATCTTACCTGAAAAGCGTTTCCTAAAGAAATCTTCCAGGAATCGGCTGACGATCGCAATCCGGTCAACATCGATCCCGGTTTCGATTCCCATCTGGTGCAGCATGAAAACCAGATCTTCGGTAGAAATATTACCCGAAGCACCTTTGATAAACGGGCAACCGCCCATGCCGCCAAAGGCCGTATCAAAGTGAGTTACGCCCACCTGCAGGGCCGCCAGGACATTGGCCAGGCCTTTGCCTTCCGTATCATGCAAATGCAAAAAAACAGGCTTTCCGTTGGCCAACTCCACCACTCGGGCGGAGATGTCCTCGATGGAACGCGGGTTTGCCATACCGGTGGAGTCGGCCAGCGCAATTTCATCGATGCCCAGATCGAGCTGTTCTTTGACCACATCCAGGACCACTTCAGGATCGATTTTCCCTTCGAAACGACAGCCGAACACGCACTGGAGACCTCCGCGAATAGACAAACCGTGTTGCTTTCCGACTTTCACCATTTCCGCAAATCTCTTCCTGGCTTCCGGTAAAGAGGCATTGGCATTTTTTCGACTGTGAGTGTCGCTGGCCGAAATAGATGCGGCTACATGTTTGAGTCCTGCATTTGCGGCCCTTTCAATGCCTTTCGTGTTCAAGACCAAGCCACTGAAGATGACCCCATTGGACGGCCTCAACCCTTTACAGACTTCCTCGGCATCGGCCATCTGGGGAACAAGTTTGGGATGAACAAAAGACGTAACCTGCACCCTTTTTAAACCCGCATCAACCAGGGAATTGATGAGTTCCAGCTTTTTTTCCGTAGGAACAATGGTTTTTTCACTCTGCAAACCGTCACGCAGACCTTGTTCCTCTACCAATACTTTCACAGGATATTTCACCATGGTCATTTATCCCTTTAAGGTTTCGTCATTTATAAAAAGAATTGTTATGGCTTTAAGTCCGATGGCAGACATTCACGTTGATCATAACAGCGGGAAGATGCGCCCATTTTTTCCTCCCCCCCGCCACGAAATGAGGCGGGGTCGGCTTAGACCGTTTGCCACCCCACGGATTTCTTCGATCGTTTTCTTTTTAGCTTGACGGTAAAAAAATATTTGTCAGCCCTATACAGGACGGACACGCATTCAATCGGTCTTTTATATGGATCGTAGACGACCCTTTCGACTTTGAGCAAGGGATCACCGACCCTGATATCCAGAAGAGATGCTACCCGTGAATCTGCGATGGTGGCTTCGACGGTTTGTTCCGCCCGCGCGGCGACCAATCCCAAATTTTCTTCCAGAATCATGAGCAAGGGTTTTAGGGTGAGATCCTCTGCATGTATATCTTTCCCAATGTCTGAAGGTAGATAGTTTAAGACATAGGAAAAAGGGCTCTGTTCCACCGACCTGATCTTTTCGATGCGCAGAACCTGAGCCCCACCGCTGAGTTTTAATTTTTCTCTGACCATTTCAGGGGGACTCATGTTAGACATTTCCAAGACCTCGGTCTTGGTTTTTATCCCCATCAGTATCAGGTCTTCTATGGAGCCGTTCCATTTGGGAGATTCCGGGATTGCGACGCCTTCCGAGACGAAGGTCCCTTTACCCCTTTTTCGAATCACGAGGCCGTCTTTTTCCAGTAAGGAAAGGGCTTGGCGGATGGTGATTCGACTTACCTGATACTCCTCGGCCAAGGCATCTTCACTGGGCAATGTAAAGGCCGGGGGGAGTTCTCCTGAAACAATTTTGTTTCGAAGAACCGTCTCGACCTGATAATAGAGGGGAATTCCTTTATCCTTAAGCATAGCTTTTCATCCTCTTCACCGCTCAAACAACTCTCTCTACTTCAAAACGAGGTCCCCTTGACGAACCACAGATAAGACCGGAATGAATTTCATGGGCATGTTTAGGCTTCCGGGTAATGCAACTTCGCCGGTCTTTTGATATACTTCCCGTCACCGGGCTGCCCCAAAATCTTTCCGTTTTCAAAAATCACCTTGCCCCTCAGAACCGTGCACTCAGTCCAGCCTTTAAATTTCATACCCTCCTCAGGGCTGAACTTCTGGGCGGTGTAAAGGTTTTCCAGGGTAACCTCCTTTTGCGCGTCAATATCGACGATAGCCAGATCTGCGTCACTGCCCACCATCAGGGCTCCTTTCTTGGGGTATAAATTATGGTATTGCGCCGGGTTGGCGGAGCTGAGTTCCGCAATTCGATGCAACGGCAAGCCGCGCTTATGATAACCTTCGGTGATGAGCACCGGAAACATCAAGGAGGTGCCTCCAAATCCGGGCAGGGATGTCCACAGATCGCCTTTTTTCTTTTCGAGTGTGGCACAGGCATGATCGCTGACTACGGTTTTTATCGAATCGTCTAATACGGCATTCCAAAGGAACTGGACATCTTCGCTGCTGCGGATCGGCGGATTTACTTTGGCCTTTTGATCCAAGGCCATATCATTGGAAAGTCCCAGGTGATGCAGTGTGCCCTCAAGCAGAAAATCGATCTCCGGATATCGTTGGCTCACATCGATGGCAGCTTCCACCGCCTTTTGACTGCTTAAATGCAGTAAATTGACCGGACAGCGGGTATGTCTGGCAATGATGGCGGCTTCGTTGATCGCCAGTTCTTCCTGCCAGGGAGGTCTTGCATCACTGTAGTCTTTCATGGGCACACCGGTCGGATTGGCTTTAACTTCCGCTTGGGTTGCTCTGATGATTTCAGGATTTTCGCAATGAATACTGAGGCTGATATTTCCATATTCCTGATAAAGCTGATTCACTCGTCCGACTTCCTTCATAAATCGGTAGAGATAGCCAAAATCCACCGGATTGTCGATCATGAGATAGTTATTCGCCTCCGGAGTAGCACCGGCCAGCGTAAGCAATTTATAGAACATATAATACTTTAGCGTCGAAACCCCGCCTTCTTTAACGAGCCACTCGATTTCTTCGATATGTTCGTCGGTCATACAGGCCAGATGATATCCGAAATCGGTGAGAAACGATTTATCGGAAAGATCCAGCAGTTCAGGCAAAATTTCACGATAAGGGCCAATTTTATTCAGATAATCCTGGCCGGTTCGGAAATAACTCAAGATGGTCGTCACACCGCCCGAAGCACCTGATGTCGACTCGCTGATGGCATCTTCGGCCAAGGGCCGATAAATACCAATATGAAAATGAGAATCTACGGCACCCGGAAACACATAACGGCCGGTCGCATAAATTGTTTGGGCAGCGCCCTGATCGGCAATATCCGAGCCAATCGCGGCGATTTTTTCGCCGCTGATACCAATGTCGGCCCTTCGGACACCAACGTAAGGGATGACGACATTGCCGCCTTTGACAACCAGATCGTAAACGGACATACTCAAGCCTCCTTATCGATGAATTACATTAAACGGTTACTTCTTCGGTTTCACACACGACATAGAATTTGAAATCGGTTTTACCTTTAGGACTTCTTTCATCTGAAATGGGATTCTCTTGCCGCCATTGCATGGCATTCTCGAAGGATTGCATATCATCGTAATGGAGTTCGGCAATCCTGTAAAAAGTGGCTTCACCCTGTACAATTCCACGAACCGTGTTAAACACGATTTTCCGCAATCCCGGAACCCTGGACAGATCCGGAATGTGGATTTCCCTGAGCCATTGCTCGTATTCCTCAACCGACATGCCGGGCATGATGTCATAACCCAATATTGCTTTCACCATTTCTTTGCCTCCTGTCTGGTTAAGCCTGCATCAACCGTAAGCAGAGTTGTGTTCAATCATAATATTTATGATATTTTTCCGCTGTCAAGGGTTGAGCCCGATGACCGCTTCTTCCAAGGTGCTGATGGCAATGAAATTTTCACTCCGTCACACACCGCAGGGGTTCACGCGATATAAAAACCTCCAGGCAGCCGTCACAAGAATCACAGTAAGCCGGCGCCCTATCCCCATCCATCCATCTTTTCACAATATGGGGTTCTTTGATAAACGGGCGACTCATGGCAACAAGATCCACCTTGCCGGCATCGATGATTTCGGCCATCATGCTAAGGTTGCGAAGCCCACCCACAAGAATAATCGGGATATCCACTGCAGATTTAATCGCTGCCGCATAGTCTAAAAAATATCCTTCTTGCCACTCGGAAGGATCCGAAGGCCCGGACTGGGTGATGCTGCTGTGGGCCGTGCCGCCGGATGCTTCAAGGGCTGAAATACCATTTTGGGCGAAAATCTTCGCGATTTCCAGAGCGTCGTCCAGCGTCATGCCGCCATCACAGAAATCCGAGACATTCATTTTAATGAAAACCGGATAATTTCCATCGGTTCTACTTCTGATTTCATCATGGATTTCTAAGATGATCCTCGCCCGGTTTTCCGGACTGCCACCATATGCGTCATTTCGCCGGTTGAACAGCGGCGATAGGAACTTGGACAGAGGAAAACCATGGGCGGCATTTATCTGGATGGCATCGAAACCTGCCCGCCAGGCGCGTTCTCCGGCTTCGGCGTATCTTATGATAATGCGCTTGACTTCAGCCGTTTCCAATGCTCTTGGGAGTGGCTTGGATGAACGATCCCGCTGCAGCATCGATGGCAGAACAAAATCACCTGCATAGCGGTAAAAAGATCCAAGTTGTAATGCTACCCGGCTTTCAAGCGCATGAATTCGGTCCACCAGCCGTGAAAAGGCCGGCAGTTGATCATCCCGGTCCAGACACATGTTCTTGCTTTCAGCTGACGGATCCCAATCCCTGTCCGGCCTGACGGCACTCGTGATGATCAGCCCTACATGACCGTGGGCCAGCTCTTCATACAACTGGATCAGATCTTCTGAAGGCAATTTTTCACGGCTTGCCAAATTCTCCATGGTCGCTGAACGCACGAACCTGTTTTTCAGCTGGATACCGCAGAATTCAAACGGTTGAAACAATAGATCCATGGTCAAATCATCTTTGATGCCTTTTGTTTGTTCCGAAAACTGCCCGGATCATGCGGGTAAATCATATAGATGGATCACTCACTAAAATCCTGGCTCCGATTCATTCCGCGCCGATCGGATTTTTATTTATAAATCCCACCACCTGCTCTGAAACTTCAGCCGGATGGGTAATCACGCAATAGGTGCCTTCCGCACCGTGGATGACGGCCACCTCAACGTTGGCACCCAATTCTTGGACCTTCTTCCACCCTGATCCATAATCAGAGTCTTTGCTCAGCGAACCACTGTCCCCCACGAGCAGGAGTTGTGGGGCTTTGATCAGCGCCAGATCTTCGGTTAGATCCACCTTCAAGGCCTCATGCATGGCTTTCCAACCCTCCGGCGTCAGATTCTCTTCAAACCGGTTCGTCTCCCACGCTTCATACTCTGGCGGCATACCGTACAATCGAACCAGATAATAGGCGCCCAAACTTCCGTTTCCGACACCAAATTCATCCACGATCGTCTCACCGATTCTACACATCTTGCTCGATTGATCCGTCAACTTGTGCATACCGTAGTGGACAATGCTCGCCGTTCTATCGGGATACTTGGCGGCAAACCGGATAACAATAAACGAACCGTTGGATGTGCCGAATATGTGAGTTTTCTCGATACCGATTTGGTCAAGGATGCTTCGCAGATCGTCGGCCCATTGTTCAACACTGATGCCTTCCGGCGTTCTGTCTGAAAGACCGGCACCTCTCTGATCGTAGAGAATGACTTTGAAGTGATCTTGAAGGATGGGCACCATAAAATCCCATTGTCTGTGCACGAGGCTGCTGCCGCCAATCAAAACCAGCGGATCGCCATCACCCACAATATCATACCAAACCTTTTTGCCTTCGCTGTTCGTAATATGCGCCATTTTCAAACTGCTCCTCCTTTAATCCTTGAAACACCATAATTCTCATGATGAGGAAGTAAATCGTGCCTCGACAAACCGTCCATGCCCCGGTGAACCCGTGATTTGCCCCTCTTGCATGACGACTTGCCCCCTCACCAGGGTCATCACCGGCCATCCTTTTAGGCTCCACCCTTCATACAGAGAGAAATCTGAATAGGAGAGCAGATCCTGGTGCCGGACCTCCCGGCTCAGAGACAAATCCAGGATGCACAAATCGGCATCGCTTCCAACCTGAATCGTTCCCTTATGGGGAAAGAGGTGGAAAATTCTGGCGGGGTTGTATGATGTGATTTCCACAACCCTTTGAAGCGACATTCCCCTTTTGTGCACCCCCTCGTTGAGCAAAACCGGAAGCATTGTGGCACTGCCGGGAAAGCCCGTCTTTGCATCCCATATCCGGCCTTCTTTGTCTTCTTTGCGAAAGGGACAATGATCCGATCCCATGGCATCGATTACGCCGTCGGCAATGCCCTGCCAGAGAGCATCGATATCCTCTAAACTCCGAAGCGGTGGATTAACTTTGGCAAGGTTTCCCAGAGGGGTATCTTTATCCAAGGTCAGATATTGCGGGCAGGTTTCGATATACAGGTTCTTGTGTTTCCATCTTAAAGCCTTGACCGCTTTTAGGGCTTCCTGTGTCGTGAGATGGGCAACATATAGAGGGCATCCGGCCTCCCCGGCCAGCGTGATGGCCCGGAGCACAGATTCCCATTCAGAAAAATTGGGGCGACATTCGGACCAAATGCGTAATCCATCCTTGCCCTGCTCCTTGTATTTTTTAATGCGTGTCAGAATAATCTCGATGTTCTCGGCATGGACGCAGGCGACGGCGCCGGAGATCCCTGCCAGTTGGGAAAAAGCCTCAAACAGGAACCCATCGTCGGTCTCGTTTCCTGTCAGGCCTATCGATTTTGCATCTTCGCCCTTGTAGGCCATGTAGAATTTGAAAGAAGGGATCCCGTAATCATAGAAATATCTATCCACATTCATCAGCTGTCTGCGGGTAATGAGCAGAAGATGCAAAGAAAAATCAATATGGGTATGCGCTTCAGCCATGGCCTTTAAATCAGGGATATTCTCATAAAGGCCGGTTGGATTTTCGATGTCTCGATAGAATGGAATAACGGTCGTAATACCTCCGAGGGCGGCGGAGGCGGTTTCGGTTTGAAAGTGTCCCTTCAGATTACCCCTGTAACCGTAATGAACATGCGGTTCAATCAGCCCGGGGAGCACATAGAGACCCCGGGCATCAATCTTTTCCCGGGCCGCCAATCCGTCGGCGCTGCCATAAATGCCGGCTATTTTGCCTGCCTCGATGCCAAGGCAGCCATTGACGAGACCTATTTTGGGAATAACCAAAACACCGTTTTCAATGATGAGGTCCAGCACCATATCTTACCTTATGATAGGGGTTGCGGGAGATCAGAAACGCGAAGCGACCATACTCCGGTCAGGAAAATGGGCGGGGAGCAAGGTTTCAAACCCTGCTCCCCGAGTACATCAATGATTATGCTCTTTTGCTCCAAGCCGGAAAAGGATACATCGGCTTGGCATCCGAGTATTTCTCGGGCAATACCAACTTGATTTGCTGATTTTGCACCTGCTGCAGTGTAATCATGGCGTTGCTGTTTTGACCGGTATCATCGAACTTGATTGGATCCCCGGGCGCCATATGGTCTTTCAGTGATGTGCTGGCCATCGCATCCCGAATTTTCTTTGGATCCCTGGATGCGGCCCTTTCAAGGGCGTCAACGAGCACCAGTCCGGCATCATAGGCATGAACCGAGTGAGATTGAAACCGTACCTTCGTGAACTTCTTTTCGTAAGCTGCCATCACTTTTGGGGTCAGGGGGCTTCGCGGATTGAAATAGTAATTCCCATCCATGATGTAGTTCATCACGGCACCCAATTCCTTTACGGCTGCTGAATTGCTGTAAGCACCGTTTGCACATCCGATGATTCCGCCTTTAGGCTCGACTTTCAAATTGGCATAGGTTCGGATCTTTAAAATTCCATCAGAAAGGTATCCGGTATCGAAGATGACATCCGCATTCATTTCTTTAATTTTGGTAAGCTCAGTGGTGAGATCCGATACACCGTAGCCGTATGAACTGGAGCCAACCACCTCGAAACCATACTGCGGGGCGAACTTATTGACCTTGTTGGCAATCGAGGCGCCGAAACCGCTGATATGCACGTGGGCGATTTTCTTAAGACCAAGATTTGCCTTTTTATCCAAATCACGGACATATTTACAGGTCAATTCGGCCATATTGGTTGAATCGGGTTGGACGCGGAAGCAATATTTGAACCCTCTTTGAAGAATCTCATCCGCCACGGATATGGTAATAATGTGGGGAATCCCCTGTCTTTCCGCAACCTGGGTGGTGACCATGGTCACCGGGCTGTTGTAAGCTCCGGCCAGGGCGACACAGCCATCCCGGATGAGTTTCGAGGCTGCAGCTTCACCGACCTTGGGCTTTGATTGCGTATCCATGAGCATC
>JASFPE010000020.1:0-24353 GCA_050116155.1 Desulfobacterales bacterium | reverse complement strand
GGACGGGGTCGACTATGTTCCGACCAAAAAGGAAGTGATTTTTGGTCACCATTACACTTCTATTGCCGGAACCGGGCCTATCGTGGGACCGGCCGTTGCCGTTATCTGGGGCTGGGTGCCGGCCCTGATATGGGTGTTTGTGGGCAGCATTGTAATGGGCGCGGTGCACGATTTCGGTGCCCTGATCATATCCATGCGCAACCAGGGAAAATCGATTTCCGAATACACCGCCAAATACATTAACAACCGGACCAAAATTTTCTTCTTCCTGATCGTATTTCTGGAATTATGGATCGTGATCGCCATCTTCGGGGTCGTAATCGCCGTTGTGTTCAATTTATATCCGACATCGGTGCTGCCGGTCTGGCTGGAGGTTCCCATTGCCATTTACCTGGGCTACCTGATCTATAAAAAAGGCGCCAATGTGATGATCTGGTCGATTATTGCGGTGATTGCCATGTACGTAACGGTGGTCATCGGTGCCTATGCCCCGATCAAAATGCCCACCATCGCCGGTATTCCACCCATCGGATGTTGGGTCATCATTTTGCTGGCATACGCATTTATTGCATCGATTTTACCCGTGACAACCCTGCTGCAGCCACGCGATTTTATTAACTCCCACCAGTTGGTCGTTGCGCTGGCATTGCTGACTTTAGGCGTTCTTTTTACGGGTTTCGGCGGAAGCCTGGATATCGTGGCTCCGGCTGTGCAGCTCTCACCGGCTAAATCACCGCCCATGTGGCCGTTCCTATTTATTACCATTGCCTGCGGTGCCATATCCGGATTTCACTCTCTCGTATCCTCGGGCACCTCGGCCAAACAGGTGCGGGATGAGCAGGATTCCCTGTTCGTGGGCTATGGATCCATGCTGCTGGAGGGCGTGCTGGCGACGCTCGTCATCATTGCTGTTTCAGCAGGCATCGGACTCGGCTATACCGCCAAATCGGGTGAATCATTCACCGGCCTGGCCGCCTGGACAGCCCATTATTCATCCTGGGCTGCTATTGGAGGTATTGGAAACGCCGCCCGGGCCTTTGTTGACGGCTCGGCCAATATGATCGCTACCCTCGGGATCTCGAAAAATATTGGTGTTGTCATCATGGGTGTATTTATTGCCTCTTTTGCCGGGACCACCCTCGACACCGCCACCCGGATTCAGCGCTATGTCATCGCCGAACTGTTCAGCAGCCTCAACCTCAAGGCACTGACCAATCGCTATGTCGCAACCGCCGTGGCTATCGGAACGGCCCTCATACTGGCATTTGCAACCGGGGCCAATGGAACAGGTGCGCTCAAGTTATGGCCGCTGTTTGGTGCGACCAACCAAACCCTGGCCGCACTGGCATTGATTATTATCACCCTGTATCTGAAACGCCGCGGCGGTCTAAAGTGGCTGGTTTCCGGAATCCCGGCCGTTTTTATGGCGGTGATGACCATCTGGGCGCTAATTCTGAACCAGGTTAAATTCGGTGCCAGCGGCAATACGCTGCTGACAGTGATTAATATCTGCATTCTTATCGTCGCACTATGGATTTCCATTGAAGGTGCCATCAAATTCTTCGTAACCGAAGAAGAACCGACTGCACCGGCGACACCGGAGACAACGTAAACCGATGATGCGGAAGTATCCACTGGGTGGGTGGATACTTCCACTTCTTTTCAATCCCTGAAAACTTAATTCGATCAACCTGTCGGCGTTTATCCGAAAAGCAATAAAGCAGACCCTGCTGAAGATACAGACTGTATGACCTATGACTTAAAACGCACGTATTTTACGCTCCTGTTACCGGCGGTAGCGGGTTTTATCATTTCCTTTGTCTTGCAACATTTCCAGCTGGTCGATTGGACAATTCCCCGGTTTACAGCGATACTCCCGCCTGCAATCTTTATTGTCTCTGTCTGTACGGCTCTGGCCCTGCCGATTTTATACCGAACCGTTTTTGCAAACAACGTGCGCCATCAAACCAGTACCGCAGAAAAAGATTGGTTGAAATTTGAACGTAACCTGCTTTATATTGCCCTGGCAACACCGTATGTCGGCCTGATTGCCCAGATTTTGCAGCTGCCCCGCTTTCATCTGGCCGGCACGATTATCATGGCCTTATATGCCGTGTATTATTACTATCCATCAAAAAAACGTATCACGTTTGACCGCCGCGTCTTTCGGGTGAAATGAATCGCCCTGCACAAGCTGCAGGGAACTTGCCCGTTAAAGTGAGGGGAAAATTCGGATGACACCATTTTTAAAATGGCTAAAAGCGTGGATCATCGATGCATTTAAGATCACCGATGAGGTGATGCGCGGCAAGGCGGTGGAAACCATCGAGCATGAGGTGGCCGAACTGGATAATATTTTCGGCATCCTGGTTCTGGGAGCCTTCATCGGTATTCCATCTCCGCCGATTCATATCACCATGGAATTATTGCCGTTGATGGACAAAGAAATGGACATCATGCTGGACAAGGTCTTAACCGCCCATGATCCGTTGGGACACCTATTTTCAGTGTTGGGCATTGATTAATTTCTAACTACATAGACCGCAGGGCACGCAGAGCTAAAAATGAAACCACAGCTTCTTTTTTTTATCGGCAAAGGCGGGGTCGGAAAATCAACGACATCGGCGCTGACTTCCGTTCATCTTGCATCGCATCCATATAAAACCCTTTTGGTCTCCATGGACCCGGCCCATAACCAACGCGATATTTTCGATCAGAATTTTTCTGAAAAACCCCAGCGCGTATCAGAAAATTTAATGGTAAAAGAGGTAGATACCGATTTTTGGATAGAGAACTATTTAAAAGAAACCACCGATCAAATCAAAGAAACCTATAAATATGAGAGCGCGTTTAATCTCCAGAATTATTTCAATGTCCTTCAGTTTTCTCCCGGCCTGGAAGAATATGCCCTGCTTTTAGCTTTCGAGGATACCCTGAAAAAATATGGCGATCAGGATTTTATCGTGTTTGATATGGCACCGACGGCGCTGACCCTGCGGTTTTTTTCACTGCCGTTTATCACACTGATCTGGCTGGATGAGCTGCTGAACCTTCGCAGTCAAATTTATAAAAAAAAGGAAATTATTTCTAAAATAAAAATCGCGGGCAGAGAAATCGAGCAGGATCGGGTTAAGGCCAAGCTGCAATCGTTAATTGGTAACTATGAACATCTGCAGCAAAAATTCTTGTCCGATGCAACCAAGATCAACCTGGTCATGAACAATGATAAGTTGTCTTTTTCGGAAGCCTTTCGCATCCGGCAGAAATTATCCGATATCAACATCATCATCGATCGAATTGTCATCAACAAACTCCAGCCGGATGAAAGTACAGCAGAAATCGAACAAGAATTCAAGGAGCAAAAAATCGGAAGGCTTCCGCTGTCACCCAACGGCTTATCCGGTTATACCGCCTTAACCGAATACATCAAAGCAAATAAGGACGCGTTTCAGAATACTTAAGCCGAGACAACAGGATTCTATAGTCAAATTTTGTTTTTTATTGATGAAATTCGATGTTTGCCTGCTAATTAAATGGAAAGGTGAGAAAATGGAATTTCCTAATTGGAGCCTGAATGAAAAAGTAGCTATTGTCACGGGCGCCAACCGGGGGTTGGGTCGCGCCATAGCTTTAGCCTTCGCCAATGCCGGAGCAGATGTCGTCTTAGCCAGCCGAAATGAGGAGCGGCTTAAGGAGGTTGCCACCGAGATTTCTCAGATGGGCAGAAAAGCTTTGCCCAAAGCAACCAATATTACAAAAGAAGACGATGTGACAGACTTGGTCAAGGCTGCCTTTGATGAATTTGGCAAGATTGATATTTTGGTAAATAATGCGGGTACAATCCTGCGAAAAGATGCTGTCGATATTTCTACGCCGGAATGGGACGCTGTTTTGGATACAAACCTTAAAGGTGCTTTCTGGTGTTGCCGCGAAGTTGGAAAAATAATGATTGCACAAAAAAGCGGAAAAGTAATCAACATCGCGTCCGCATGGGCAACCCAAGCAAGAGCAGGTATTCTACCATATCCAGTAAGCAAAGCAGCTATCTATCATATGACCAAAGCCCTGGCTATTGAATGGGCACCGCACAATATCAACGTTAACTGCATCGTACCGGGCTGGTTTGAAACCGAACTCACTGAACCATTAAAGAACAGCCCCGAAATGTTGAGAAAGATTGAAGACAACAGTCCGCTGGGCAGAATGGGCAAGCCAGAAGAGTTGACGGGAGCCGCCATATTCTTTGCCAGCGATGCCTCTAACTTCGCCACCGGCAGCTGCCTATCCGTTGACGGTGGTTGGAGTATCGGTTGGACGGCAAAATAAATATCTAAAACCTTAGGAAAAGATCACGGGTGTTTACAGATCACGTTGAGCAACGCCTGCCGCTGTTCCTCCCGCACCACTCGCACCGCTCGCTGCAAAGCCGGAATCAATTCCTGTGGGTCCTCGACCCGTTGTCCGTATCCACCATTCGCCTCGCAGATCATCTCATATGCCGTCGCCGGCGATAGGTCTGTGAGGGGAAAATGGTTGTTCTTGACTGCCCATCCCTGCGGATGCAATCCCCGGGTAGCCTGGCGCACGGCGTTCCAGCACTGATTATTGAAAATGACCACCACGATCGGCAAACTGCAGGCCCGCGAGACAAAATGGCAGGCCGTGGGAACACTGAATAAATAAGCTCCATCTCCTACCGTCGCAATGACCGTCTTCTCAGGTGCGGCCAACTTTGCCCCCAGGGCCGCACCCACACCCCAGCCCAGACCAGAGGCCGATGAAGATCCAAAGAAACTACCGGGTATTTCGAGGTCCACTTGCGTCGGAATCAGATCGTACTCATTGATCAGTATCGTTTCCGCATCCTTCACCTGATTGATACAGGCAGAAAGCCAGAGCGGATCAATCGGCTTATCATTTTTGACTGCCTCTGCCTGCTCGCGCCAGGCTTGCCTTTGGCGCTCGTGCGTCTTGCTCAGTGCCGCAAAGCGTTTGCTGATTTCCTCCTCTGCCCCTCCACGAAATTGCGCTATCTCCTCGGTGAGCAGACGGAGGGCTGCTGCGGGGTCGGCCGCCAAAGCAATATCAGCCGGATAGCCGCGCAGGGGATAGCGACTATACATGGGATCCGAGCGCAACTGAATGATCCGTGCCGTTTCTTTCGGTGTCACCACGGTCGGATACCAGGGAACATCCGAGTCGATGATCAGCACCACATCGGCCTCTGTCAGGTAAGGTGCGGGGTCGAAGCCGAGATGAAGGGGGTGGTTGGTTGGAAAGTTCATGTACCAGTTGTTTATTCCCACCACCACAGGGATGGCGAACGATTCTGCGAATGCAACCAGGGCTTCAACCGCCTGTGGATCTCTGCCCACACCGGAGGTGATGATCAAGGGGTGATTGGCCTTGGCGAAAAGCTCTG
Source organism: Desulfobacterales bacterium (assembly GCA_050116155.1). Classification (GTDB taxonomy): domain Bacteria; phylum Desulfobacterota; class Desulfobacteria; order Desulfobacterales; family JAHEIW01. Next base: position 18,931 of record JASFPE010000020.1, on the reverse strand, counting down.
CCACTTCCACTATTTGATTTGGATCCGGATGAAGCCTACCACCCATCTGCTGTCTTCCCCCTGTGGTGATGGTAATCTCCGAATGTGCCTCCGCGAATACTTCGCGAGGGAACGAAAGATACACCGGTCCGCGTGGTTCTGCCATGGCAATGGCCAGGGCCCGATCCACCACCGACTCCAGCTGAGAAAAATGCTTGAGCTCGTAATCCCATTTGACAAATTCTCGAATCAGGCTTGCCTGATCAAAGGACTCCTGGGCCCAGTGGATTTGCACATCCCGAGAACCTGCCAGCCCTGCTTCGGTCAGCGGGGTACGTCCCGCGCTGAAAATGATGGGAATATGTGCCCGGGCAGCATTCATGATGGCGGCGCAAGCATTGGCTGTTCCCACGATAACATGTACCATGACCACCTGGGGTTCGCCAGTGATCATGTAATAGCCATAGGCCATACTCACGGCGGGAAACTCATGTGGTACCGTGATCGGGCACGGGTAAGGCTTCCCCTCCTGAGCAAATTTGGCAAAACAATCTATCAGAGAGGCAAAATCGGTGCCGGCATTGCCGAAAAAGTACTTCACGCCTCGATCCCGCAAAAGCTCGAGATAACCCTGGGCAGTATTTTCAATGGGTATCGTTTTCTGCATGGTTCATCCTCCATCGATCGTCCTAATGGATCACAAAAAATTCGCTTTCCCTAAAAATCACCCGAATGAATATGGACGTCCACCAGGGACGGGCGGCCCAGCGATAGGGCTTTTTCCATAGTTGCCCGCAGTTGACCCGGTTTATCCACCCTGAAGCCCTCAATCCCGAATCCCCGGGCCACACCGGCGCAATCCAGAGGATGTTTGGAGAAATTCATTCCAATGTAATCGCTCTGGCGATCCTCCAGACCAAGGGCGGGATAGTAATAATTGATCAGAAACTGCTTGAGGATTCGGTAGCTGCGGTTGTTGCAGATAACATAGGTAACCGGCAGGTCGTAGTAAGCGGCCGTCCAGAGACCCTGGATGCCATACATGGCCGAACCTTCCCCCACGATGCAAACCACTGGGCAGTCGGCTTTGGCCAGCTGGATGCCCAAAGCCCCGCCAATAGCCCAACCGAGGGCACCGCCCCGTAAGCTAAAGAAGCTGCCCGGCTCGTCGAGCGTCATTGCCCTGAACAGAGGGAGAGTGGATGTGATGGCTTCGCTGACAATGATGGTGTTTTTGGGCAGCACCTCTTTCATCTCCAGGAAAAGCCGCGCCGGATCCATGGGCTGCCGGTCCCACGCCTGACGTGCTTCCTCCAGGTAAGACGCCTGAAGCTGAGCCTTGGCTTCGGCCAGTTTAGATGCTCGAATGCCCGCGGCCTCCTGCTGCGCTCCGGACATCGTCTGCCCCAGGGCTTCGGATAAATCCTTGAGGCCGATCTTGATGTCACCCCAGATCCCGACCTCCACCGGATGGTTCTTCTCGATCTCCCAGGCGTTTACGTCGAGGTGTACGAGTTTGATCTTTTTCGATAGCAGGGGAGGAAGATACAGGAACCGGCTAAAAATATTGCAGCCCACAGCCAGGATGACATCGCTCCGCCGAAATATCTCACTGGTTGTTGGACTGTTCAGGTTCAGGAGACCCCGGAATTGCGGGTGATCGGTAGGAAAATTGACTTCTGAATAGATGGCTGCGGCAACACGCGCACCAAGAATTTCGGCCACCCTCACGGCTTCTGAAACCGCCCCGGCCTGGGCGACCCGATCGCCCACCAACATCAATAAATTCTCGGCTCCGGCCAGCAAACCAGCCGCCCGTTCCAGAGCCTCTGCATCCGGATGCATGCGGGCGTATACCGGAGAGGCAGGTGTCAGATCCAGATCCGCCTCCTCATCCAGTACGTTCCACGGCAGGCTGAGAAAAACCGGACCCGTCGGCGGTGTCAAGGCGGTGCGAAAGGCCCGGCGAATGGCCACGGGCACATCCGTCGCATGTCGCACTTCCCCGCTCCACTTGCTGTATTGCCGGCACATTTCCACTAGGTCACCCGAAAGCAGGGGCTCCTCAACAAGCATACGGGTGTCCGATTGGCCCGCGGTCAATATCAAAGGCGTGCCGCCCCGGTAAGCATTGTAGAGCATCGAAATGCCGTTGGCTAAACCGCCCGCGATATGGAGGTTTGCAAAACTACATTTACCCGAGGCCCTTGCATAACCGTCCGCCATAGCAACTGCCGAGGCCTCCTGGAGGCTCAGGATATACTTCAAGTCGGCATAGTCCTGCAAACCGTCCATAATGGGAAGTTCGGTGGTACCTGGATTGCCGAAAATATACTCCACCCCATGGGCGATTAACATCTCTAATAGACCGTGTCCAGCTGTCTTGCGCAATGTCTACCCCCTTTTTTATTATCAGATTGTGCAAAGGAGTAATTTCGATTTCGAGCTTGCGATTTCGAATTGTGGAATAAAAAACGTAAAATCAGCCAGTCGGGTACACTCATCTCGACTTAGCAGAGAAAGGCCTGTGTGTATCTATAAGACGATGGGAATTTGCTTCTTTGAGACCAAAATATGGCAAAAAGGGGATTGGTTGTCAATCCGGAAATTTATTCCCGATCTCATGGGTATTTTAAAATTGCGCGAGGTTAACGCCAAAAGCTTGACTTTTGGTAACGATAATGCTTAAAGAATAATGCGGCGGTTAAGTCCATATGTTGTGGTGCCGCAGCAGCAAAATCACAAGCCTCATATTTCAATAGACCTCTCTCCAAAAGGCAAGTTCTTCTTAATTATCAGATGGGGCAATTGTGAAAGACCGGCCTTATCTGGATTGAGCGCTTGAGTTTAGGGTCTAGCTTCTCAACAAAGGGGGTTGGCAATGACTGAAGAGGAAAGAAAAGGGTTCTTAAACAAGATTGGAACGGCCGCCAGGGAATTCATCTACGGGATGGCTGCCCATGACACCACCCGGTTTGCCCTCAAGACGCGGGGCAGCATGGAGCATCTCTTCATTTTGATCACCATGGGGGATCTCCTGGGAGTGCCGATCCTTCCTCCCTATTATTCCCTGCGAATTCTTCCCTATGTGGTTCCTCAAGTATCTACCTGGAAACGCAGGATGCTGCGCGAAAGAGATTTAACGGACGCGCTTGCATAAGTATCGGGAACTGCGAGCGCAGAGCGAGTAATTGATAAAGATGTTCTCCTGCAATCACGTAAAAAAGGAGGTGCGCCATTTCAATCACTGACATTTTCACCCAGTACCCCGACCGCAGGTACATCATGTTTGGAGGAAAGGGGGGGCTCGGCAAGACAACCTTTTCCGCGGCAACAGCCTATTATCTCGCCACGCAGGGACATCGGGTGTTGGTTTTCTCTGTAGATCCCCAGGCTTCACTGAGCGATATCTTCGAGCGTGACATCTTTGGCAAAGGGGCCGTGGAGATCATGCCAAACCTATACGCCCAGGAGATTGATGCAGACCGAAGGATCAAGGAATACCAGGAGGAAATCCGGCAGAAGATCTTCAGCATGTATGGCCTGTCCAAGATACCCGATGAGATCGAGAGCTATATCCAGGCTGCAGCCGCCGAGCCGGCCATGGAGGAAAGCGCGATATTCGATGAGGTAGTGGATATCGTCGTCAAAGGTGGCTACGATTATTACATTTACGACCTCGTTCCTCTGGGCCACGCCCTCTACTATCTGAGTATGGCCTCGGTCTACGACAACTGGATCGACAAAATAACCCAGCTCCGAGAAGAGATGCGGGAATACGACCAGGTGGCAGCAATCGTTAAACGGGATGAAGAATTGGAGGAAGATCAGATCCTCAACGAGCTCCTCTACATCAAGGACCGGATCAACAAGTCCTCCAGCATCCTCACGGACAGGGAAAAGACGGCCTTCTTCTTCGTTCTGGTGGCTGAGGAGATGATCATCAAGGACACTCAGAATGCAGCCCAGCTCTTTTCCAAGTTCGATGTTCCTTTGAGCGGGTATATTGTCAATCGCGTCATTCCCCCCGAGCTCAAGGATAAGAAGATCCCCGCGTATCTACTCCACCGCATCGAGATGCAGGAGAAGTATCTGGGTGACATCCAACGCACTTTCGGCCAGGAGATTCTGGCCTTTGTTCCGGAGATGGAGCGGGACATCACCGGATTGCCAATGATCGAAAAAATGGCTCAGGCCATGTTTGGTCCCGGGAGGTAAGCTATGAGCGCGATCAGCCATACGATGACCCAATTTGTAAAAGTTCATCCGGAGCTCAAGTATGTTTTTTTTGGCGGAAAGGGAGGGGTTGGCAAAACGATCATGGCCGGAGCCGCGGCCCTGTGGTTTGCCCAACAGGGGAAGAAGACGCTCCTGGCCTCCACCAATCCTGTCCATAGCCTGACCAACCTTCTCAAGCAGGACGTCTTTGGCAAGGCGACACTGATCAGTGGCGAGCAAGACTGTTACGCCCTCGAGATCGACACGAAAGATACCATCGAGCGCTCTAAGACGGAGATTCGTGAAAAGATCGGCTGGTTTTTGAAGTTTGCGGATATCACGGTAAAGGCCGAAGAATTCGTGGAGTCCGCAACCATGAACCCGGCATTCGAAGAGTCTGCCATGTTTGAGAACATGCTCGACCTCATATTCCGAGACGAATATGAGATCTATGTCTTTGACACAGCACCCACAGCCAATGCACGAAGGCTCCTGGGGATGTCCAAAGTTTACTCCCTGTGGGTGGAGAAGATGCTCAAGAGCCGGGGCGAGGCCAAAGAATTGCGGAAAAAGCTCTCTTACAGCAAGAGAAGAAAAGATGAGCAGGACCCACTGCTGGATTACCTTCTGCAGTTCAAGGATCGGATGGCCGATGCCAAGGGTTTGTTGACCGATCCGGAAAAAACCGCTTTCTTTTTCGTTACTCTACCGGAAAGTCTGCCAATTGCCGTCATCACGCGATTCATCAATTGGTTCCACGAATTCGGCATACCCGTGGGAGGGGTGGTCGTCAACGGATTGATCGAGAAGGAGATGGTGAAACCAGACTCGCCAGAGTTCGTGCTCAATCGCGTTAAGATGCAGGAGGAGCACATGGAGAAGATCTGGCAGATCTTTGGGGATAGAACCAGGGCCATCGTTCCACTTTTCGAGACAGAGGTTCAAGGACCGGCAATGCTCAACAAGACGGCGAAATACCTATTTGCCTGAAATAGGCTCTCTTGTCCACTTCGCGTGTGATGAGGTTCATATACCTGGGCGACCACGCAGCCGGCGAGCCCACGCGCCTTATCCGAGCGCGTCCGTGAGGTCTTTTTCTCGGAGCATCCTATGCTTCCAAGCGTCTACCCTATGAACCACGTAAGGAAGGATGCGGAGGGAGTAGTAAGGACGGAGGAGCGGGATCCCCAGGAGATCACCCATGGTGATCAAGATGAAGATATGCTCCAGGCTCCCACGGTTCTTGAGGGCAACTTGAACGGTCTCGAGGCCGACCATCCCATAAATGAACTCCCGGGCAGCCTTTAACAATCTTTTGATGGCCCTTCTTTTTTTCTCTTGCTGTTCTGTCATGGCCAATCCGTGCTCACACCCCATCATGATTCGATTTTTCCTTTGCCAGCAACACCTTCTTTTTCAGGGTCCAGTATAGTAGAATTTAGAATGATGTCAACCTTTAGCTTTTCCGACCGTTTTTTTGAGGGCTTAGAGAAAATGCTGGAGGAGGGTCAGTGGCACTTCAGTCCGGAGAGAGATCGAAAGATCTCTTGGAGGTCAGCCTCCTGGCAAGCTCCAGTGAATCTGATCATAATTGTGCGCCCCAGATCTGAGCAATGGAAGGAAAGACACAGCGTTTTGGCAAGTTTTTTCTTGAGGAATCCTACCCTCACCTCTCCGAGAATATAGGTCGCTTCATGACCATTGATCATCAACGATCCTCTGGAATGGATGGCAATGCCCTTGGTTTTTAATTCGTTGCGCTGGCCCCTTTTCACCATGACCGTCATGTCCAGTCCAACTTTTCTGGAGGGATGATACACGATCTGATCGGTTTGTCCCGCCTGTACCCAAAGGAGATCCCCGTCTCTAACATTGGCGTGCACGTCCGGCTCGAGATAACTTCTGGTTATCCGCCAGCCTGCCGGAAGCGCCAAGGTTAAAAAATGGGTAAGCCCGAACAGAATATTGTTGGCAGATATTCGGTGCTCTTCGTGGTGTATGGCCATTTCGACGGCACCCCTATAAACGCCCCAGATGGCCTTTAAGGATCGTATCGAGTCGGGATTTATCGCTGCCGCAGTATTTTTCTTTTTTATTCACAATAAACGTGGGATACGTCTGGGTCCAGAAGCGGATGGATTTGAAAACACCGCGAAAGGATGAGGCATTGATGATCTTGATTCTAATTTTATTCTGATATTTCTGGGCCAATTCACAGAGCCAGTTCGTAAGGAAAAGGTGATCTTCTTTCACGTCCGCTGGATATTGATTGAAATCCACTTCATCCCGTTTTGTCTGCAGACCGAACTGGTCAGAAACGAATTCGTAATGCCCTCAATTACAGAAGCTAATCGGGACTAAGGAGAGCACCTCGACAAGAATAGTTTCCATGGCTTCACCTCGAGAGAGACGGGAAAGCCTCAAAAGGCTTTCCCGTCGTGTCTCGTTTGAAAAAGATTTTCTAGGATGACTCCTCTCCTGAAGACGCTCCCGCTGCCTCAGCAGGTCCCGCAGCTATGAATCGGCTGATGGAAGCGATGGCATCTTTGACCAAAAAAATCGCCAGGATGACCAGCAAAATGGCGATCAGGCCGGTTACCCAATAGCCGATGGCCAGATCAGTGGGCACTGTTTCAGCAGTAAAGAGTGTCCGGAAGCCATTAAAGGCAACCACCAGTGCCGCACAGATGGTGGTGAGACCCAGAAATACCGCCGGATAAAGGGTAATGTTGTAATTCTTGCCTTCCGATGCCAGCCAGCAGGTGCAAATGAGCAGAGCCATTGCTGCCATCATCTGGTTGAAAGCCCCCCCCAACATCCAGAGGGCCGTCAAAACCCCGGTAAAGCAGAAGACAGCAAATATCGCGATGGAGACGATGGTAGAGAAATGGATGTTCTTGAAAGCCGGCCAGTATTCTCCCACCACATCTGCCCCATAGAGGCGCATGAAACGCACCCCCAGATGAATGAGCGTAAAGCCGATGACAGCAAAAACGATGTTGGCAAATGACAGGCCCATGGCCGCAGGGATACCAAAGTTACCCAAAAAATTGCTCATTCCCTGGGCGAAAACGAATCCACCTCCCTTTTTAAAGGCAGCTGAAAATCCTTCGAAGCTGCCGAAAGCCGAAACCGCAATAATCAGGGCGATCATTCCCATGACCATCTCCAATAGCATGGAGCCGCCGGCCACAGGCAGCGTATCGGTTTCCTTTTCGATCATCCGGGCTGTTCCCGAACTGCTCACCAGCGAATGCCAACCGGATACCGCGCCGCACATGAGGGTTACAAACATCAGTGGCCAGAGGGGTTTTCCAGCCCAAACGAAACCTGTGTATGCCGGAAAATCGCCAAAGGACGGGCGCCCGATGAGGATTCCCAGTGCTGTTCCGATCATAGCGAAAAATACCACCCAAAAGCCCAGGTAGTTGATGGGCTGGGCCCAGCGCCAAATCGGTAACGTGGCTCCAAAATAGCAGAAAGCCAGCACAAACAGAATCCAAATGAATTTTGCCTGGGTGATCGTGCCAAAGAGCACCGGAGAAGGATCGCCGCCGTTGACCCAGGCGAAAAAGGTCTGCACAAAGCCTATCCTGCTGAGCCAGAGCATACCGATTAAGGTTATAGCCACGGTAATCACCGTCGAGGTAATAATAGGCTGTTTCCACTTGTAAATCATCTGGCCAAACAACAGACCCATGGCGATCCAGATAAGAATACCCAGGGGAGCGGTTGGGTTTGAAAGCGTTCCGGCAATAAAGACGGCAAAGGCCCCGAAGCTGAACATCAGATTGAAGTAGATAAAAACGCTGACCAGTGTCCGTCCCCGGGGAGAGATCAGGGTATAGCTCATTCCCCCCAGGCTCATGCCTTCTTTCCGGATGGAAACCTGGGCGGACGTGTAATCATGGACCCATCCCAAGAGGGCCACGCCCAGCAGAAGGTAAAGAAAAGCCGGAATCCAGCCCCAGTGCACCGCAATGATGGCTCCGACAATTGGTCCCAATCCGCAGATGGATTTAAACTGGAAGCCGAAGAGGACGTTTTTGCTGGAAGGCATGAAATCCACGCCATCCATGTACATCACGGCCGGTGTGGTTTTATCCGGGTCGGATTGAACGATTTTTCGATCCACATACCGGCCATAGGTTCGGTAGATAATAATTGCCCATACAACAGCTAGAATCAAAGCCACAAGTGAGTTCATGATATTCTCCTCCTCAGTTAAAAGATGGAAAACCCTACAGACACTTTATTCCACCCGCGCAGAATAAAGCCCCTTTACCAGTTTCCAATCTCTTACGCGTGTCATCACCTCCTTCCCGTAAGGTTTACAGCTATTGATCAGAAAGCCCCCTATTCTCCTGAATAGCTATAAATCATTAAAATTGTTCATAATTTTAAGAAAATAAAAGCCCTATTTCAATTAACATAAATTCTAAATAGAGTCAATATTAAGAGCAAATAAAATTAAGAAAGCTTCGGTGTGGAAAGAAAAAGTGCAACAGACATATCGGCTGCTGCACTCTTTTTGGCGATGGATAGTAAGAAAATGGATAGTTAGAAACAGGAAAGGCAAACAGTGGTTTTTTGCTCAGGCATGGATTCTTTGATCGATCAACGTCTCCAGTTGCCTGTGATCCCATCCAATATAGGTGAGTTTTTTATCCACAATGAAGGCCGGAAATTTAAAAAGCCTGTAGCGGATCTGTTTCCACATACCCATGGGAGACTGGGCATCAATCAGTATAATTTTTATACGATGGCGGTATAAATTAGTGATCTCTCGGATCCAGTTTGATACATAATCTCCAGCTTGCTTCCAATCTTCTGGATATTCATCTATACAGCTTTGTCGGGAATTACGCCTTAACCCCAATGTATCAATCATTAATTGGGATTGCCAACCACTCCATTCAACGGTTGTCAGCATGGGCGCCACGACCTCAAGCAGGATGGGTTTCATGTATGGTTTCTCCCTAAAATAGTATTCGCTAAAAATTTTTGTATAGGGATACTTATAAGACAGATTTTATTGTTCGACAAGGCTTGCTTCAAGAAAAGTTCCTTGGATAAATAGATGAATAATTTTATCGCTTCATTGGTCCCATCGGCTATTATTTAGAAGCCATCTCAAAAATGTCTTTTGGCCTCCCGCCTTTTTCGGCGGGATTGGTGCCGCGTCTCAAATCCTCGACATACAAAAGTATGCCTCCGGTTTGAGACTCGGCCCCGCCGCGATCTTGAGCCAAAATCCTATTTTTGAGATAGCTTCTATTAATATTATTAGAATTTGCCTTTAAGTTCCAGTATCGTTTTTTTCAGCCACTTTGCATGTCGCATTTCGTCAAAGAGTTGTTCTTCAAGCATTTCAATGGTATCCATATCATCCAAAATATCTGCAACAGGAATGGCATAATCTTTTATAGCCTGCTGTTCATTTTCCAGTTCCATGCTCAACATACCCAAGGTTCCTTGTTTCTTACTTTCCTCACCTAGCTGTTTCCCGACTCGAACAGGATCGCCTGAAGCATCAATCGGTTCGCCACCTAATTCTCGAATTCTGGCCGCAAGGTTGATAGCATGACTCTCTTCCGCCGGAATAATGGATCTAATTCCTTCGGCAATATCCTTTTCGGCAATGCTTTCTGCATGAATCTGGTAATATTCAATGGCTGAAATCTCGGCTTCCAACAGACGATTTAACACCTCGATTTTGACTTTGGAATCCATCAGCTTTTCTCCTTATCTTTGGGCCCGGCAACTAAAAGTAACGGCAATGACGATCTTCTTTTTACCTTTTCCTCAATATTTAAAAAAAACCAGCGGCCTAAACCGGTTCGATGCTGGTTCGTTAGCGCGACCAAATCGCAACCCTTTTCTTCGGCATATTTTACAATTGTATCTGCTTCCGGCATACTTGACACAAGAAATTCTTTCAATACATCTATACCATCCTTGCGGAAAGATTGCTCGAGCTCGGCTAAATAGGCCTCAGCCTTTTCTTTTTTAAAATAAGCCGCTGATCCGATCTCCATCTGAATCTTCCTCAAACCCTCGTCATGTTCTTTTAATACCCGATGAAGCTGAATGAGGACCAACACAGCGGCCGATTGCTTGGCCATATGCCGGACATGTTCCAAAACTATCTCATCATTTTCCGTACCCTCTAAGGGAACCAGTATTTTTTTATACATATTGCCTCTCTGAGTGTTTAGCTGCATCATATCAAAAAAAGGTTATTTCTTATTACCATACCCCATCTATTTCGGCACCACATTTTTTACATTTCCCGTCCGCCATATGCATGTTTCTAATCTGAAATCCCCAGCGTTCAATAACCATCTGCCCGCAACCGTAGCAAAACGTATTTTCGCCCTCGTCACCCGGCACATTGCCGGTATAAACATATTTCAAACCGGCATTTAAGCCGATTTCCCGGGCCATTTTGAGGGTTTCAACCGGCGTAGAAGGCCTGTCGGTCAATTTGTAGGTCGGGTGGAACCGGCTGATATGCCAGGGCGTTTCTGATCCCAGATCATTCTTGATGAATGCCGCCAGGTCTTCGAGTTCGATGCGATCGTCATTTAGCCCGGGCACAATTAAGGTGGTCACCTCCACAAAGATGCCCAGGGATTTCATTAATTTTAATGTCTCTAAGACATGTTTGCGCTTCGCTCCGCAAAGCTCCTTGTAATACTTATCGTTAAAGGCTTTCAGGTCCACATTGGCGGCGTCCAGATAGGGGTTGATCATCTCGATGGCTTCAGCCGTCATATATCCATTGGTCACAAATACGTTGCGGATCCCTTTTTCATGGGCGCGTTTGGCGGTATCATAGGCCAATTCAAAAAAAACGGTAGGTTCGGTATAGGTATATGAGATGCTTTGGCATCCTCCCCGTCCCGCGGCCTTCACGATCTCAGCCGGTGTGAAAGTATCCCCCATAATCGTTCCCTGATAATCTGCCGGCATCTGGGCAATATCCGCATTCTGACAAAACCGGCATCTGAAATTACATCCCACTGTGGCGATGGAATACGATAAGGTGCCCGGCAGAAAATGAAACAGGGGCTTTTTTTCGATAGGATCAATATGCCTTGCAATGAGCTTATCATATACCAGGGTCTTCAGCGTTCCGGATTGGTTTTCCCTGACACCACAAATTCCCCGGCGCCCGGCCTTGACAACACATCGATGGCTGCAAAGATTGCATTTTACCTTGTTTTCCTCAAGAGGTTCATGAGCTTCATATAGATAGGCTTCCATCCTTTTTACCCTCTAAAAAATCTTAAATTAGTCCTGCTTTGTTCCTAATATTCAGAATAATAAGCATCTAAGTTGCAATCAAATCCGAAATTCAAATGTTCAAAATTGACGATCTCGTAAAACGTCAAATTTCTGTTCCCCTGGAAGGCTGTATCTTTATTCAAAAAAAGCGTCTGACATGTCTCTGTCATGCCGGACTTGATCCGGTATCCAGTAGCACAACCATCTGAAAAACTGGATAGCGCTGAAGCTTGACTTCGTGCCCGGGTCAAGCCCGGAATGACAAATTGGCCAGTTTTGCGGAAGAAACGCAGAATCATTCCTTAAAACAAAATTACTCAAAAGGAGAAGGAGTTTTTTAAATTTTTACGAAATCGTTTAAATAAGAAATCTAAGTTAACCTGTTGCCGTCCCGGTGGTATGTTTGGTTCGATACCGCATGGCCAGCGGTCTGGTCTTAAATCTGGGTATGAGGGAAACCACCATCCCGGCAAACGCGCCAAATGGGCATCGTTGAATAATCCGGTTTTGCTCGAGACCATGGGAAAACTTACCGCCGGGCGAAGGCAATTGACAGACGGTTCGCCAGGAAACCGGAACGGGGCCTAAAATTTCTCGAATGATACCCTTTAGTTCCCAAACGCTGAAAAATTGAGCATGATTATAAATCGTGGAAGAAAACATCCCCTTGACGCGCCGTTGGATTCCCTTGATGGCATAGCGATTCAATACACCGATAAAGACCCGATCTTTGGCCACGCGACAGGCTTCCTCCAGTGTTTTTTGAGGATCATCGACAAATTCCAGGGTGGTAAACAGACAGGCATAGGTGAAGGAATTATCGTCAAAAGGAAGATCTTCAGCATACCCCCGATATAATTCAACTCGGTTACCGAGATTCCTAATAGCAACATCAAGCATATACGTAGATGGATCCAATCCGGTAACCTGCAGGCCAATATCCAGAAAAGCCTGAAGACATGCGCCGGTTCCACACCCGATATCGAGGATAGATTCCCCTCGCATGGGCTTAAGCAAATCGCGCATCAGTTGTGTTTCGAGCTCAAAAACAGATCTATTTAGTGGTTGCTGTAGCCACTGCTCATAGGCGAGTGCTTCATGGAAATCAAAAACGTGTCCCATGGGAAATAATTTAAGGAATAAATCTCAGTTTATCAAGGACAAAACGGATTGACTTATGTGTCAGTGGATTGGGAGGCTGATTCTCCGGCCGCCGTGCGTTTCTTTTTCGGAGCAGATCGCCGCTTTCTTTTCTTGGGCGGCTCATCGGCACGTTTTGAAGATTCAGACGTTCCCTCCTTTGGAGGCTCAGGGCCAAAACCAAAGAAGGCTCCCGGGAAAGTACGCTTTCTAGTTTTATCCGGCTGTTTGCGATGGGTTGTTTTCTTTTTGTTTTGCTTCCAGCCTTTGCGCTGAGCCGACCGCTTTAAGCGCGCATTTCGTCTGGAGGCCACCGGCTTAGAGCAGTCCTCAACAAACCAATCATCTTCGGGCCAGACGACCGGAATCTTATAGTCCAGCATCTGTTCCAGTGGTTCTAAATGAAAAACATATTCTTCACACGCCAATGAAATTGCCCGTCCGGATTTACCTGCTCTGGCGGTCCGGCCAATACGGTGAACATAGTTTTCGGAATCTTGCGGCAGGTCATAATTTACGATATGGCTGATATCTTCCACATGAATGCCTCTGGAGGCCACATCGGTGGCAACCAGAATCTTGATGCGACCATTTTTAAAACCTTCCATGAGGCGGAATCGTTTGGGCTGGGGCAGATCACCCGTAATGCCTTCCGCAGGCCATCCATTGCCTTTTAATTTTTGGGTCAGCCAATCGACGGCAACTTTGGTGTTTACAAAAATAAGTATCCGACGCCATTTTTCCCGTTTCAGCAATCCCAAAAGCAGCGACAGTTTTTTGTCACGACCCACATGAAACAACACCTGATCAATACCTTCAACTGTAATCTGATCAGGAGTAACCGAGATAAACTCCGGCAGATTCATGAATTCATAGGTCAGCTCCATGACGCGATAGGAGAGGGTGGCTGAAAACAGCATCGACTGGCGTTTCTCATAATGGGGTAGTTTACGCAGCAGAAACCGCATATCTTTGGTAAAGCCCAGATCAAAGAGGCGGTCGGCTTCATCAATGACTAATATTTTAATGCCATCGGGTTTAAAAACTCCCTGCTTCAGATAATCGATGATGCGACCCGGGGTACAAATGATGACATCCACACCTTGCCGCAGAGATTTGGCCTGTCGTTGATAATCAATACCGCCCACGATCTGCGTCAGTCTCAAGTCGGTATGTTTAAAAAGGAGCTTGGCCTCCTCGTAAATTTGGCGGGACAATTCGCGGGTGGGCGCGATTACGAGGGCTGAAGGATAATCCCGTAAACTATGCGGAAATGATAGCATGCGGGTAATGATGGTGATTAAAAACGCCGCCGTCTTGCCCGTACCCGTCTGAGCCTGACCGGCCACATCGCGTCCGGCCAGAGACACCGGCAGTGTTTGAGCCTGAATAGGGGTACAGTAGATAAAACCAGCATCAGCAAGCCCCGAAAGTGCCTCGACCGGCAGGTCGAATTCTTCAAACCGGGTTTCAGTTAAAAATTTGGGCGCCGGTGCACGCTGGATTAAAGTCGAATCCTGATTCCCGTTGAGTGTAGGATCATTTTCCAATTTTTCTACCTAAATGAAGCGCATATCGAAATGGATAAGAAGATCACCACAATTATACTCTGGTTTCAAGATTTTGCAATAATTGAATATTTATAGTCCGCGCGAGCGAATCAATTATACAAACGACGCAGCGAAGCGACATCCATAAATATTCAATACCCGTCCGCCACTGGAGGATTCAATATTTAATTTTCAATCATATATTGAAACAGGGCGACAAGGATTTATTTTTTATCCACGATATGCTAATCGCTTATCTGTTATCAAATATTCTATTTTCCCAAAAAAACAAAGCGAAATCGATATGACACATGCCATGAAAGAATTTTTTAAAGTTATCGACCTGGATCAGGTATTTGCATACATCTCACAATTTCCGAAAGTCGACGTCGAAAATGTTTCACTGTCGCTCACCGTGGGAAGAATTCTAGCCGATGATATTATTGCTGATATTGATCTCCCGGGCTTTCGACGCGCCACCATGGATGGCTTTGCCGTTCAAGGAGCCTCGACCTTTGGCGCCAGCGATGGAAATCCGGCCTATCTGGTCGTCAAGGGTGCGGTCGTCATGGGAGAATTACCGGATTACGCCATCGGTCCGGGGGAAACCGTTCGGATCGCCACCGGTGGAATGCTGCCCCAGGGCGCAGACAGTGTTGTGATGGTTGAACACACCGAAGTCATAGACGAAACCACCATCGAAGCTTACCGCAGTGTCGCACCCGGGCAGAATATCATCGAAAAGGGAGAAGATTACGCTCGAGGCAACATCGTACTCTCAAGCGGCACAAAAATCAGGCCCCAGGAAGCGGGACTGCTGGCCGCCTTCGGTAAAACACAGGTAACGGTTTACAAACAACCCGTCATTGGAATCATTTCCACTGGTGATGAGGTGGTTGCCACCGACACTTCGCCCGGACCCGGACAAATACGGGATATCAACACCTTTACCCTATCGGGGCTGGTACATCAAACAGGAGCAAAGACGATTTCCTTCGGGATTGTCAAAGATGATTTAGAAGCCCTGACGGACAAATGCGCTCAAGCGCTTTCCCAATGCAATATGGTTTTGGTATCCGGCGGAAGCTCGGTGGGTGCACGTGATTTAACCATCGAGGTTCTCAGTGCCCTGAAAAATACAAATATTCTGTTTCACGGCATCTCCATCAGCCCGGGTAAACCCACGATTCTGGCCAATGCCGATAACAAGGCATTCTGGGGGCTGCCTGGACACGTGGTGTCAGCGATGATTGTTTACGCGCGAATCATCCGACCATTTGTGGAGCATATCAGTGGAATAGCCCCGCAATCAATAACAGAATTACGCCGTCAAGCCATATTGAGTCGCAATGTCGCTTCCGCCCAGGGTCGCGTTGATTTTATCCGCGTGCGCCTGCTTGACCAAGAAGGAAATCTATTCGCTGAACCTATCCTGGGCAAATCAGCGCTGATCAACACCATGGTTCAAGCCGATGGGCTGATTGAAATCGGAATCAACACGGAAGGACTGGACAAGGGAACGGAGGTGGAAGTCATACCGTTGTAATCCAAAGTCAGTAAGGTTTCAGGTGTCGGGTGTCAGCTGTCAGCGCTTACCCTTTGCTTTTCTGACACCCGACACCTGAAACCTTAAACTAAAAAAATTGAGAGGCTCGACTGAGTTGGAGATCCTATGAAAAAAGAGCGTACTGTTTACTTAAAAATGAAAACCCTGGCAGAAGCCCGTCAGATCCTGTTGGATTCATTTTCCTTGACAAATGTCCTGCAAACCGAAATGGTGCCGGTTCCTGAATCGATCGGCCGGGTTTTGGCGGAACCTGTCTCGGCCAAGGTTTCGTCACCGAATTTCAATGCGGCCGCCATGGACGGTGTTGCCGTCAAAGCTGAGATTACCTTTGGGGCCAGCCAGACCACACCCAAAAAACTCAGCATCAATCATGATGCGTTTTATGTAAATACCGGACATGTGATGCCGGCCGATACTGATGCCGTGATTATGATTGAACATGTCAACGTACTTGGAGACGGACGGGTTGAAATCGAAGCGCCGGTCTTTCCATGGCAACATGTTCGCAAGGTCGGCGAGGACATTGTAGCCACCGAGCTGCTTTTTCCACAGAAACATGTCATCACACCTTACTGTTTAGGCGCGCTGCTGGCGGGAGGCGTATTTTCTGTACCGGTAAAATCCAAACCCAGGGCCCTCATCATTCCGACTGGTTCAGAAATAGTAGATTGGCGCCAGATCAACCCCAAAGATCTTCAGCCGGGACAGGCATTTGAAACCAATTCGTATGTTCTGGGTAAATTGGTTGAATCCTGCGGGGGAATATTCGAGCAACACGAAATTTTGGTTGATGATCTCCAAAGGATCGAGCAGGCCGTGGCCGCCGCCGTGCAAGAAAACTATGACATCATCCTCATTATCGGGGGATCATCAGCCGGCTCTGAGGATTATGCCAAAGAGGTTATCCTCAACCAAGGCGAGGTTCTGGTCCATGGCGTCACCATCATGCCCGGCAAACCGGTGGTTATCGGAAGCCTCAAGCAAAAGCCGGTCATCGGAATTCCCGGATATCCGGTTTCGGCCATCATTGCATTTGAACAGTTTGTTCAGCCCCTCATTCATCAAATGTTGGGTCAGACGGACCCGACCCCGAAAGTCATTGAGGTTGAGCCAACTCGCAAAATTGCCTCCAAGCTCGGCGTGGAGGAATTTGTACGGGTCAAACTCGGCCGCGTCGGCCGGCGGGTGGTGGCAACCCCGTTGCCACGCGGCGCGGGGTCAATAACGTCGCTAACCGAAGCAGATGGTATCATACGCATACCTAACCATGTCGAAGGTATAAAGGATCACGAACCCGCAACGGCAGAGCTTCTGCGGCCTTTGTCTTTTATCCAAAATACCATCGTTATTGTCGGCAGCCACGATAACACCCTGGATGTTTTAACGGATTGCATAAAATCCAGCCATAGCCACCTGACATTATCCTCCAGCCATGTCGGCAGCATGGGCGGGCTGATGGCGATAAAAAAAGGCGTCTGCCATCTGGCAGGCGCTCATTTGCTCGATACCCAGGATGGGTCCTATAATGTATCATATATTAAAAAACTATTACCGAACATGCCCGTAAAACTGGTTCATCTGGTTCTGCGGGACCAGGGCCTGATCGTGAAACGCCGAAATCCTAAGAAAATTCAGGGGATCGAGGATCTGGTCCGAGAAGATATAAGCTTTATTAACCGTCAAGGGGGTTCGGGTACCCGCATATTGCTCGATTACAAATTGAAACAGATGGGCCTGAATCCCGAAAATATCAACGGCTATCAACATGAAGAATTTACGCACATGTCGGTGGCCGTTGCTGTGCTCAGCGGAACCGTAGATACCGGTTTGGGCATTTACGCGGCGGCAAAAGCACTGGATCTGGAATTCATACCCGTGGTCACCGAACAGTATGATCTGATCATCCCCAACGGCCACTATCATTCGCAAAACCTTCAAATCCTGCTGGAAATCATCAATTCCCAGGCATTCAAGCAGCGGGTTGAAGCTCTGGGAGGCTACAGTACGCAAAATACCGGCAAAGTTATTGATATTAACTAAAGTGGTTTCAAGCTTGTAACTGGTTCCTGGTGTCTTGTAGCCGATTAAAAAAGTCCATAATTCAACAGATCGTAAATAAATAAGATTCTCAACAGCTTATGTTACAATAGCAGGAATTTGACAACCAATATTCTTGCATTACATTAAAAAAAATATTCTAATAGATACATGGAGAAAACGTTGACCCAAGCCCAACATAAGCCCAGGGGACATCGACAAATTCATATAGACACATGAGCACAAAACGGGATTATTACGAAATTCTAAGTGTTAACCGCAATGCCACCGAAGATGAATTAAAAGCATCTTACCGGAAATTGGCGTTGAAATATCATCCGGACAGAAATCCCGGGGATAAAGAGGCCGAGGAAAAATTTAAGGAAGCCGCCGAGGCTTATGAGGTACTGCGGGATCCCGAAAAACGCTCGCTATATGATCAATTCGGTCACCAAGGCCTTGAAGGAACCGGGTTTTCAGGTTTCGGCGGATTTGAAGACATCTTCTCAAGTTTCAGTGATATTTTCGAGGATTTTTTTGGATTCGGCACTCGCAGACGCTCCCGATCAAGAGCGCAACGGGGTGCCGATCTTCGCTATGATCTGCCTCTTGCCTTCATGGAAGCAGCCTTTGGTACCGAAACCGAAATCGAAATTCAAAAAATGGAATCCTGTCCGGAGTGCCATGGCAGCGGCAGCGAACCGGGCACGCAGCCCGAGACCTGCCGGCACTGCGGAGGAGTCGGACAGGTTTCCAGGAGCCAGGGGTTTTTTACCGTTCGAACAACCTGCCCAACCTGTCGCGGTAACGGACAAACCATAACCCATCCCTGTGCGAAATGCCATGGGTCAGGACAGGTAATGGTCAACAAAACCGTTTCGGTCAAGATTCCCGCCGGCGTCGATCATGGCTCGCGGCTGCGTTTAAACGGTGAAGGAGAGGCCGGCAATTATGGTGGCCCTCCAGGAGATCTCTATGTGTTTATTCATGTTGATCCCCATGAATTTTTCACGCGCAAAGACACCGACGTGATCTGTCAGGTACCGATCTCTTTTGTTCAAGCCACCCTCGGCGATAAAATTTTGGTGCCGACGCTCAACGGAAAAAAGAAACTGGAAATCCCCAAAGGCACCCAACCCGGAGATATATT